>JALOPN010000117.1 GCA_025453875.1 Gemmatimonadaceae bacterium
GTGTGGCCCACCGGATGCAGCGCGAGCTCGCGCACCACCGTGGTGAAGACGGCGTCGAGTGCATCGATGCGCGCGAGGCGCTCGGGCTCGCACCCGAACGCCTCCACGATCCATTCGCGGCCGGTGCCCGGAACCGCGGCACCGGCCGATTGATGGTCAGCCCTGTGCGCCACCGCACTCCGAGCAGAACTTCGCGACGGCCGCGATCGGCTTGCCGCAATGAATGCAGAACTTGCTCGCCCCGGCGACCGGCGCCGCCAGTGCGTCACCCGGTGCCGCCGCAGCCGCGGGAGCGACCGGAGCCGCCGGCGGCTGCATCGCACCGCGCATCGCGTCGGCCATGAGGCCGCCGATGCCCACCCCCGCGCCCAGCCCCACGCCCATACCGGCGAGGCCACCCTCGTTGGCCGCCGCAATCGGAATCGACTGCGCCGCCTGGAAGGCCGCATACTGCCGCATGTCGCCCACCATGTTCATGCTGATGCGCTCGTCGAGACGCTTCTGCAGTTCATCGGGCAGCGAGAGGTTCTCGACCGTGAAGCTCGCGAGCTCCAGTCCGTACTGCGCGAACTGCGGCGCCACCTCGGCCGCGATGAGCTTCGCGAGTTCGCCCTGGTTGGCCGCCATGTCGAGGAACGGCACCTGCGCCTTGGCAAACGCCGTGGTGAACGACGTGATCACGGCGTTGCGCAGCTGCGGCTCGAGCTGGCTCACCTCGTACTGCGACTGCGTCCCCGCCACGTTCTGATGGAACGCCAGCGGATTGGTGAGCCGATAGCTGTACACACCGAAGCCACGCAGCCGCACCGCGCCAAACTCCTTGTCGCGAATGGTGATCGGCTGCTGCGTGCCCCAGCGCTGGTTGGTCTGCAGGCGCGTCGAGAAGAAGTACAGATCGCTCTTGAACGGCGACTGGAAGAGCTTGTCCCAGTTCTTGAGGTTCGTCAGCAGCGGCAGCGTGTTCGTGGTGAGCTTGTAGAGCCCGGGGCCGAACGCATCCGCCGCCTTCCCCTCGTTCACGAACAACGCCATCTGCGACTCGCGCACGGTAAGCGAGGCGCCGTTCTGGATTTCCATGTCCTGCATCGGGAAGCGCTCCATGAGCACCCCCGGGCCTTCTTCGGTCCAGTGGATGACGTCGATGAACTGCTTCTTGAGGAACGAGCCGAACGGCATCTGCTGCCTCCTGAGATGGCATGGGAGCACGGCGCCGCGTCGGCACCGATCTCCCGGAAGTTGTCACACGACGCGTCGGGCAGCAAACGCCGCCCTGCATCATCACGCAGGGACGGGCGGCTGTGTTTCAGGGACGGTGGCTCGCCCCGTCACGCGCCCGGCTCAGCGACGCGCCGCGTGCGCCGTGACGTGCGTGCCCCACGGGTCGGCGAGCATGAGCGCGTCGCCGCCTTCCCCGGCGACGGCCGCGACCGCAACGCCCGCCGCCCTCGCGCGCGCTCGCAGCGCGTCCAGCGCCTCCGCATGCGGCACCTCCACCGTCCACTGCAGCAACGCGGCGTCGTCCTCGGTGGCGGGCACGGCGCCGGGCCCCGCCCACTCGTTCGTCCCGAGATGATGGTGATATCCGCCCGCCGAGAGGAACACCGCCCCCGGATAGCCATCCTGTGTCACCGACAGGCCGAGCACATCGCGGTAGAAGCGCGTGCTCTCGGTGAGATCACCCACGTGCAGATGCACGTGGCCGATGCGGGTCCCGGCGGGCAGTCCGGTGTACGGCGCACCTGCGGCGTCGCGCAACAACCCGCGCGCGTCGAGCGGTAGCGACGCCATCGCGACGCGCCCCTGCTCCACCGTCCACTCGGCGCGTGGGCGATCGCGATACACTTCCACCCCGAGGTTGTCGGGGTCCTGCAGGTACAGTGCTTCGCTTACGAGATGATCGGCGCTGCCCACGCGTTCGCCGCGCTGCGCGACGTGCGCGAGGAATCGACCGAGCGCGGCCCGATCGGGGAGCAGCCACGCCACGTGGTAGAGCCCGAGCCGACCGCGGGACGGTGCCGGCCGCGCACCCGGTCGTTCCACGAGCTGCAGCAGCGGCGTGTCATCACCGTGCGCGCCTAGCGTGGCCGTCGCCGCAACCGCGTGATGCGCGTCGTGCTGCGATAACACCCGCGCACCGAGCACCTCGGTGTACCAGGCGATGGAGCGCGACAGGTCGGCGACGCGCAAGGTGACCGCGCCAAGCGAGGTCGCGTCGGGAAGCAGTGACAGACTCATGCGAAAACTCGTTGGCGGATCATCGCGGAAACGCCACGAGACTTTCCTGCCCGTTCTTCCCCACGGCCGCGATCCCGAAGAAGTAGTTGTCGATGATCACGTTTTCGAGCGTGTACTCGGTGACATTGCCCACGAAGCGACTGCGCGTCCAGTTCACCTCGCTCGGTTTGCGCCAGTAGATGCGATAGCCGATGACATCCGGGCTCGGCGACGCCTTCCAGCGCAGCGTCGGCGACGGACGCACCGCCCCACGAATCTGCGCCGAATCGGGCGCGGCGGGCGCCCACGCGAGCGACAGCAGCGTGGCCGCGTCGAGCGCCGTCATGCTCGCCGCGTACGCGAAGTTCACACCCTCGATGACATCGCCGTAGGCGATGCCCCGCTCCGTGCGGATGTCCTGATGCTGCTTGTTGTAGTCCTCGTGCGACTCCATGAGACGCACGGCCGCGTTGAAGCCCGCGTTGAAGAACGGCGTGTGGTGTCCCCCGCGGCCGTAGCGATCGAGGCGGTAGATGATCTCGACGTCGAGGTTGGGGAAGTAGCGATCGGCCACCGTGTCGATGTAGCGCGCGAGCTGGCGCGACGGCGTATCGAGTTCGCCGCCGTTGGTGAGAATGCGACGCAGCTCGGCGGCGGGCGTGTCCGCCGGCAACCCCGGGGCAAAGACTCGCGCCTTCGTGTTCTCGATCACGCCATCGATGCCGGCAATGTTGCCGACCATGTCGTTGTTGATGACCGCATCGATGCGCCAGCCGTTCGCCTTGGCGTACGCCGCGAGGATCTCACCACCGAACAGTCCCTGCTCCTCGGCGGAGAGTGCGGCGAACGCGATGCTCGCGTTGGGCCGGTGCTTGCTCAGCAGTCGCGCCGCTTCGAGCAGCGCGGCAATGCCGCTCGCGTTGTCGTTCGCTCCCGGTGAGCTGTCCTTGGCGTTGAGCACGTTCGTGACGCGCGAGTCAATGTCGCCAGCGAGCAGCACGTAGCGATTGGGCTCGACGGCGCCCTTGAGCACCGCGACGACATTCACGATTTCCACGTCCACCGGAATGCGTCCGGTGGGCTCCGCCTTCTTCACGTCGGACACATAGCGCACGTCGAGGCAACCACCGCACTGCTGCGAGATGCGCTGGAACTCGGCGAAGATCCACCGCCGCGCCGCGCCAATGCCGCGCGTGGCCGAGAGCGTGTCGGAGAGCGTGTGGCGCGTCCCGAACCCCACGAGCCGACGGATGTCGGCCTCGATGCGGGCCGGCGAGGCCGACGCGACGAGCTCGTGGATGGCGGGCGACTCGGCGGAAGGGAGCGGGGTCTGCGCCGCGAGGGACGCGGTGGGAGCGCTCACGAGCAGCGCCGAGAGGAGACGACGAAAGGCCATGCGGGGGGACCGGAGGAGCCAGGGGGAGGACGAAGCGCCGCTGCGAGCGGCCGCTCCATGACAACGCACGAACCGGGGGGTGACGTTGGCCCGAGGTGGGCGAGTGAACGTACGGGGCGGAGTACCATCGCCGACGCAATGCAGCGATACCATTTCGCGACGATTCATGCTACCTCTTCGCGACGGCCTCGGCGCCGTGCTGCTGCAGGGGGCAAAGGCGGTTGGCAAGACGGCCACGGCACAACGACTTGCCGCTCGCACCGTACGCCTTGATCGTCCGGCCGTCGCCGAGGTCGTGCGGGCGGATCCGGCGAGCGCCGTGCGGCCGCCCTATCCCGTGTTCTTCGATGAATGGCAGCACGTGCCCGAGCTGCTCGACGAGCTCCGCATTCGAATCGACGATGATCCGACACCGGGGCTCGCGCTGCTCGCGGGCTCGGCCGCTCCGGCCGCGGGTGCACGTCCGACGCACTCGGGGGCAGGCCGCATCGTGGTGCGACGCATGCGCCCGCTCACGCTGGCCGAGCGTCTGAGCGCCGACGCACTCTCCGGAGCGGCCGGCGGGAAGGCCCTCAGTCGGCTCGGCGAGAGTCCGTCACTGCATCTCGTCGATCCAGCACTCACCTGCCATCTGCTCGGCGTCGACGAAGACGCACTGATGGACGGCACGCGCTCATCCCTGCTCGACGCAGCCCGCCCCGTTCGTGACGGCAGCCTGTTCGGCGCGCTCTTTGAATCACTCGTGGTGCAGTCGATGCGTACCTACGCCGAGGTCTCGGAGGTCGGCCACTATCACCTGCGCACACACGGTGGCGATCACGAGATCGACGGGCTGCTGCTTCGGCGAGATCACCGGTGCGTTGCGTACGAAGTCAAGCTGTCCGGCACCGTCAACGACGATGACGTGCGTCATCTGCGATGGCTGCGCGAACAACTCGGCGATCGCGTGCTCGACTGCCTCGTCATCACCACCGGCAATGAGGCGTATCGACGGCGCTCCGACGGCATCGCGGTTGTCCCGGCCGCGATGCTCGCACCCTGACGCGGCAATGCGAGACGCCGCTCAGCTCGTGGACTTCACATCGAAGTGTCGACCCACGTGGCCGATCACGAAGCGTGTCTCCCCCGGGTGCCGCGACGTGAAGTAGATCCGCAGGCAGTAGCGCGGATCGTATGCGTTGCCGAGGACCAGATGCTCTCGGCAATCGTACATGACACCATCATCACCGCGCACGCGGTACTGCTTGCGCAGGCGCTCGGCCGTGCTCGACGAGATCGAGCTGCGATAGTCGATGCCATGTTCGCGGAACGCTTCACGCAACGTGACACCGAGTCCACCCTCCATACGGCGTCGCGCGAGCGTCGCCATCGCATCGAACACGAGCGCCACCCGATCGATGTCCTCGAAGGGACTCTCGGCGGCGGCCCGATCGGCCGCGTCGAGCACGAGCAGCGCGTCCCCCTGACTCGCGGCCGCCTGCCGCAGCACATCGCGCAGCGACGGACGCGGATCGTCGTCCTCGTCACTCGCCAGCGCATCGGACTCGTCGAGCGACCGCACCGCGGGCTCCGCGACCTGGTCCTCGGCGAGCACCGGATCGATCCCCATGGCGCCGCGCACGAGCTGCTCCAGCGCTTCGAAACGTCGCTCGAGTGACGCGGTGCTCGCCGCGCGTACCGCCGCACTGGTGCGAACCCGCGTCAGTTCATCGCGTGACACGCGCTGCTGTTCGATGAGCTGTTCGACCACGCGCGTGAGTGCGTCGAGTCGCTGCGAAACGCCGTCGAAGGCGCGCAGCAGTGCGTCGACGGGCACGTTCGTGCGCACATCCGCCAGCGCCACGACCGGCGCGGGTGCCGTGTCGGCAACATCGGCGCGTGGTGACGCGCGCTCGGTCAGCGGCGCCGCCGGCACTTCCCGCTCGACCGCCGTACGCGGCGCGCCGGCCGTCGCGACCGCAGACGTTGGTGTCACCGCGTCGCGCATCACACTCGTCGGCAGCGTGATCTCGCGCGCAGCGCGCTGCGCAAGCTGTCCCACGAGTGCCGTGCGTTCGATCGGGTCGAGCAACCGATCACGCAGCATGAGCGGATGATGCGTTGGCTCATCGGCGCAGGTGAACCCCGGGAGATACACGCGCAGCGCCCCGTAGAAGCAGGAGAGCCGCTTGTCGCCGAGCGAATCGGTGAGTCGGAACGTCGTCGCGTGGCGCGCCATGACGTAGAGCGGTCCGAGCCCGACGAACTCTTCGGCGAGCGTCTCCGGATCGACGAGATAGTCCCCCGCCTCCTGCGGCGCGAGCACGAACACCGGCACGGTGCGACGCTCACTCAGCAGCACCTCGCGCACGAACGCGTCGATGAGCGATTCGTCGAGTGGCTGCGGGGCCGTTTCGAACTCATCCATCGTGACGCGCACGACCTGCCGGATCCGTCGCAGGAACGCCGGCATGGCCTGACCCGCGCCAACACTGCCACGCACGGC
>JALOPN010000118.1 GCA_025453875.1 Gemmatimonadaceae bacterium
ACGAAGCCCATCGTGAAGAACGCGAGATCGCCGATTTCATCGGCCCGGTAGATGGGCACGATGTGCGGATGCGAGAGCTGCGCGGCGAGTCGCGCCTCGCGCAGGAAGCGCGCGCGGGTCGCCTCGTCGCGGGCGAGCGCGGGCGGGAGCACCTTGAGCGCGACCGGCCGGTCGAGCCGTTCGTCGCGGGCGAGATAGACGACACCCATGCCGCCTCGGCCCAGCTCCCGCTCCAGGCGATACTGGCCCGCCAGCGTGGTGCGGACGCGCTCGAGATCCGTGGTGGCGAAGTGGGTCATCGTCGGAATGTACGAACGGGCGGCGGTTCGAGTTGCAGGCGGCGCGCCGAGCGGCGCCCAGTGGCGCCCACTGGCGTCGTACGCCAGCTTACACGATCACCGCCGTGGCCCCTCTCACTCCGCAACCGCGTGCCGTCGAGCGACACCTCCTCCTCTCTGCCTCCCGTCGACGCGCTGGCGGCGGTCGATGCCCTGTCTGCGGTCGGCGTGACGGGTACGCGGACCGTGGCCGTGGCGGCGTGGAGTCAGGAGGGGCGCATTCTCGATGCGAACGAGGCGTTTCTTGCGCTGGTCGGCGCGACGCACGAGGAGCTCACGGGGGGAACGCTCTCCTGGGATGCGCTCGAGGACCCGGTGGCCGCCGCATCGACGCGTGTGATGCGCACGTTGGTGGCGGAGGCCGGGATGGCGCCGCCGTACGAGACACTGTTGCGCCACCGTGACGGCACGACCGTGCCGGTGCTCGTAGTGGTCACCACGCTCGATCGCGAGCGCGGCGTTGGCTGGTGTTTCGCGCTCGACCTGCGCAGCCAGAAGGCGACCGAGGCGGCGTTGCGGTCGTCGGAGGAGCGGTACCGCCTCGTGACCGGCGCCGCCGGCGGCGCAATCTGGGAGTGGGACCTCGCCGCCGATTCCATCTGCTTCCTCGACGGGATGATGGATCGGTACGGCTGGGAAGTGCGGGGCGAGGCGCTGCCGCTGACCTGGTGGCACGAACGCATTCACCCTGACGATGTGGGCGCCGTGCTCGCGACGGCCGAAGAGGTGCACGCGAGTCGGGTCGAGAACGCGACGCACGCCTATCGCTTCCGCCGCGCGGACGATACGTGGGCCATGGTGCACGACCACTTCCACGTCGTGCGCGATCCGAACGGTCGCGCCGAGCGCGTGCTCGGCGTGATGCTCGACACGACGGAGCGGCACGCGCTCGAGGAACAGCTGCGACAGGCGCAGAAGATGGACGCCGTCGGGCGGCTGGCCGGTGGCGTGGCCCACGACTTCAACAACCTGCTCACCGTCATTCGTGGCAACGCGGCGCTGCTGCTCGAACGCGTCACGACCGACAACGAACTGCGCAGCGAATTGCAGGAGATCGAACGCGCCGCCGCGCGCGCCAGCGATCTCACGCGACAGCTGCTGGCGTTCGGTCGCAAGCAGGTGCTGCAGCCGCACGAACTCGACCTGAATGCGGTGGTCGCGCAACTGACGCGCATGATCGATCGCCTGATTCCGAAGACGATCGCGGTGGTGCTCACGCCGGCGTCGCACGTCGGGCTCGTGCGTGCCGATCGCGGACAGATCGAGCAGGTGATCCTCAATCTCGTCATCAACGCGCGCGATGCGATGCCGGGCGGTGGCCAGCTCGAGTTGCGCACGGGTGAGTTGGGGGTCGGCAAGGCGTTCGGCGGCTGGCAAGCGGACAATCCCGTCGTCCCCCCCGATGTTCCGGTGCGACCGGGTCGCTACATCCACCTGTCGGTGAGCGACACCGGAAGCGGCATGGACGAGGCCACGCGCACGCGTGCGTTCGAACCGTTCTTCACCACGAAGCCGGTGGGCGAAGGCACAGGGCTCGGTCTGGCCACGGTGTATGGCATCGTGAAGCAGAGCGACGGCTACGTGTGGATCGACAGTCAGCCGGGACGTGGGACGACGGTTCACGTGTGCCTGCCGCGTGTGGACGGCGAGGTGCGGCCGCCGCGCACGTCGCCGCACGCGATTCCCGCAGTGGCGGGGCCGCGCACCGTACTGCTCGTCGAAGACGAGGATGGCGTGCGCGATCTGACGCAACGTGTGCTCGAGCGGCAGGGCTACATCGTGCACGTGGCGCGCGACGGCGTCGAGGCACTCGCGCTGTACGCCGACCACAAGCAGACGATCGACGTGCTCGTGACCGACGTGGTGATGCCGCGACTGGGTGGGAGCGAACTCGTGATCAAGGTGCGCGCCGAGCGTCCCGACCTGCCGGTGCTCTTCATGTCGGGCTACGCACGCAACGCGGCCATTCGAGGCGCGCCCGGTGATCGCCGCACGCGCTTCCTGCAGAAGCCGTTCACGGTGCCCGCGTTCCAACAGGCCGTGGCCGAGTTGCTCGCGTACGCCGGCGCGTCGCGCACACGCAGCTGAGACGCCGCGCGCGCCGGCGCGCCGATCAGCGCGCGGTCACGTCGCGCACCCAGTTCACCACCAGGCCAAGCGTTTCGGTGGTCACGCGTCGATCGATCAGCGCGGCGTAGCCCGACGGGACGCCGTTCGCATCGCGCTGAAAAAGATGATTCGTTCGCGGCAAGCGATGCAGCGCAACGCGCGGGTTGCCAGCTGCGCGCAACGTGGCCGCGAGCG
Organism: Gemmatimonadaceae bacterium; assembly: GCA_025453875.1. Lineage (GTDB taxonomy): Bacteria > Gemmatimonadota > Gemmatimonadetes > Gemmatimonadales > Gemmatimonadaceae > JAABRT01. Next base: position 2,643 of record JALOPN010000118.1, read on the forward strand.
TATCGGCTTGCTCGGGCGTGACCTGCAGGTCGGTGTCACCTTGCAGGATGAGTACGGGCACACGCACGCGAGCGGCGGTCGGCAGTGGGTCGTACGCGAGGAACTCGCGCAGCCACGGAGATGCGCTCGCCGTGCGTTCCAGCTCGGCCTGCGCGGCGCGTACGAGCGAGTCGCGCTGACGGGCGAACGCGTTGGGATACTGCTGCGCGATGGCGGAGCGTTGCTGAAACGCGATAATGCGTGTGCCGGTGTACGCGGGACCCGCGAGGAGCGCGATTCCGGCGAGTCGCGCATCGTCGGCGGCCACGAGGGGCGCAATGAGTCCGCCTTCGCTGTGTCCGAGCAGGATCACGCGCTCCGGATCGAGTGCCGGATGCGCGCGTGCCCACGTGACCAGCGCCCGTACATCGTCGGCGAAGTCACGACTCGTGGCCGTCGCGTGGTCACCGCCGCTCGCGCCAATGCCGCGGTCGTCGAACCGCAGCACGGCGACGCCGTGATGGCCAAGCGTGTCCGCGATCTGTCGAAACGGACGATAGCCCTCGACGCCAGGGATCGCTTCATCACGCTCCTGTCCACCACTGCCGGAGATCGTGATCACGACGGGGACGCGACCGGCGCTCGTGCGAGGACGCGTGAGTGTGGCCGCGAGCGCGTGCCCCATGGGCGTCGGGATCGACACCTGCTCGGCGAGGTACGGTGCGGACGCAGGGGCGTCGTACGACACGGCTGGTGCCGCAGGCGCACGCACACCGGCGCCTTCGACACCGGTGAGGACACGACCAGTCAGCCGCTGCGACGGCACCTCGATCGACTCGGGCGCGCCCTGCGCCGTGAAGCGATACACCCCGACGACGCCGCCCAGTGTGAACTGCACGGTGTTGTCGGTGCGCACCACCGATCCGCCAAGCAGCCGCGCGCCGCTGGCCAACATCACGAACGCGGAATCGCGGCGCTGTACGGCGGCGCGTTGTGCGGTCCAGGCCGCGTGCAGCAACGACTGATTCACGAGCCACGTGGCGCCACGTCGGGCCGGCAAGGTGGCTATGGGTGCGCCGAGCGGTGCACCCGTCGTGGGTGTCGTGTACACGTAGGCGCTATCACCACGCACCTGCAACGTGAGTCGCTGCATGGGTGCGTCGTTTTCGGCGGCACCCGGCCGCCACGCGTCGACCTCGAGTGTCGAGACGCCGTCGGGCTCGCCAAGACGCTGCGTCCAACGCACGCGAGGCTGTCCGCGCATGCGCAGATCACCGGTCCAACCGCGTGCGCCCGCTTCCACGCGTTCGAGACCGATGGTATCCGTGCCGGCGAGGTAGAGCATGGTGAGTTGCCGGGCGACCGGTGCGCCCTGCGCCTCGGCGCGACGGCCGAACAGGAACCACACGCCGAGGACGAGCAGCAGCGCCGCATCGATCAGCAGAAACGCGACGAGCTTGGGATGACGGCGGCGTTGCGACGGTGGGATGAGCATGAGAGCCAGGGATCAGGTCGAGGAGGAATCGTCGGACGGGGGCGCGCTCTCGCCATCGGACGGTCGAGCCCGCCCCGCGCGCCGCAGGGCATCGCGGAGCAGGAACTCGATCTGTCCGTTCAGACTGCGCAGGTCGTCGTTGGCCCAGCGCTGGACGGCGTCCAGCACGGCGCGATCAATGCGCAGCAGGAACGGTTTGCGTTCGGCCACAGTCCGCTCGACGGTCAGTGGTGAATCGTTCCGGTGTTGACGACCGGCGTGACCGACCGATCGGCGCACAGCACGACGAGCAGATTGCTGACCATGGCCGCCTTGCGCTCGTCGTCGAACTCCACGATGCGATCACGCGCGATGTGTTCGAGCGCCATCTGCACCATGCCGACTGCGCCTTCCACGATCGTCTGACGTGCGGCCACGACCGCGCTGGCCTGCTGCCGCTGCAGCATCGCCGCGGCGATTTCCTGGGCGTACGCGAGGTGACTGATGCGCGCCTCGAGCACTTCGACGCCAGCCTTGGAGAGTCGTTCGATGAGCGCCTCGAGCAGACTGCGCGAGACCTCGTCGGTGTGCGTGGAGAGCGCGATGTCTTCGGCGCCGTGCGCGTCATACGGGTACTTGCTGGCCAACGCACGCAGCGCCGACTCGCTCTGCATGTGCACATATTCCACGTAGTCGTTCACCTCGAACACCGCTTCGGCGGTGTCGACGACGCGCCAGACCACGACGGCGGCGATATCGACCGGATTCGAACGCGCGTCGTTCACCTTGAGCTTGCCGGTCTCGAAGTTGCGCACGCGCTGCGAGACCGCCGCCTTGTGCATGAACGGGTTGGTGAACCAGAGCCCCGGTCGCTTTTCGGTGCCCTTGTAGGTGCCGAAGAGCGTGAGGACCTTGCCCTCGTTGGGGTTCACCACGAACAGCCCGGGCATGAGGCAGAGCGCGGTGAGCGCCAGGGCGAGCGCCGCCCCAATGCGGGCACCGTCGTGGGCCCGAGCGGCCACAATGAACATCCAGATGCTGGCAACCAGCGCCGCCGTGAGCAGCAGCGCCATGGGCAGCCCCGCCATGGGGCGTGCGTCGGATTCGCGGAACGTCATGGTCTCCTCGGGGAGGGAACGGATTGAGTGACTTCAGAGTGATATCACTCTGGTAGCTCCGTACGCAAGGGCGCTCCGTAGGTTTCGGGAGGGGGCGCGTACTTCTCCTGATTGAGCGGGGCGCGCACGTCGGATTAGGGTCCGGAGGCTCCTCTGAAAACGCCTCTCAACAACCGGCGGTCGGCGCTCCGGCGCGACCGCACCGTGCCCCTCTTCCGATTCGTTTGCCATGCCCGCTGCCACCGGTCTCCGGCTTTCTGCCTTCCTCTTCCTGCTCTCGGTCGTCGCCGCGTGTGACTCCAGCGAGTCCACCGGCCCGGCCCCGATCAACACCTCCACCACCGAAGTGCTCGTTGACGCGTCCGTGAACACCGCCTACGTGCGGCTCGGCGACACCGTGCGAGCGGTCACCCCGAGCGCACCGGCGACGTCGACGGAGTGGGACCTCTCGCTGTTCGCCACGACGGTTGCGCTCAACTCGGGCGCAGGCGGTCCGGGCGACGTCGAGGCGTACTGCCTGTGCGGCAACGAGAACGTCACGAACACGCAGATCCAGACGCTTACCGCCGCCAATCAGCGCGCGGCCTTTGACGCGGTCACCGCGGCGCAGATTCCCGCGGACAATCAGTTCAGCCGCGAATCGCTCATCCCTCGAGTGACCGGGTGGTACACCGGCAGCGGCGCGAGTGCGGCGGCGAACCCGGCGCGCACGTTCGTGCTGCTGCGCACGCGTGTCCTGCCGATTCCGCTCTACGGCAAGTTCCGCGTCACGAACATCAGCGGCGCGACGGCGAGCACGCCCGGCAGTGTCACCATCGAGTACACGATGCAGGCCACCGGCGCCGGTCCGCTGCCGGCCGCGCG
>JALOPN010000011.1 GCA_025453875.1 Gemmatimonadaceae bacterium
GCGAAGCGCTGCAGGTCATCGAGCGCATCAAGGAGCCCGCGCACGAGGTCGCCCTGCGCACGCCAGCCGGCTTCCTGCCGCTCCTTCACGGCGCGCTTGCGGAAGTTGTCGTATTCGGCGGCCAGACGGAGCATGCGCTCGCGCGTGTCGGCGACCTCGCGACGCAGCGCGTCGTCGGTGGAGGCGCCGTCGTGGAGCTGGCCCGGATCGGCGCTGGCCGTTGCCTCGGTCGCGTGGAGCGCCGCCGGATCGACGGCCGGGTGCGCTCCGGTGCTGTTGGGATCGGTCGAATGCGTATCGGTCATGACGCGGAAGTCGGGGTGGCGCGGCGCAGGGTGGCGACAACGCGCCCATGACCCCTACGCCGGTCATCCCACAAAGTTTTCACACCCGCGTCGGCCGCACAACGCCCGGCCTCGGATTCGCGAGGCCTTCTCCCGGGCCGTCGTCGCGACAGGTGGCGTCGCTCAGCCGGCAGAATCGGGCCCGTGGATCACGGCTTGAGATGCTTCGCCAGGAACGCCCACACCAGATTCCACGAGTCGATCTGCTCCGGCGAATCGTCACGCTCGAGCGTCTGCCGGTTCACGCGCCGGTTGAAGGTGTGGCCCACGCTCGCGGGCCCCGGCGTGGGATCGACGTAGATCTTCGTCTCCGCCCAGTGCGGCTTGCGCGCGCGCAGCGCATCGATGAGCGGCTCGGCTTCCTCGAAGTTCACGTCGGTGTCGTTCGTGGCCACGTGCACGAGCAGCGGTGTGCGCAGCGAATCGACCTGGTAGTACGGCGAGCGGCGCTTGTACTCCTCGCGCTGCTCGAACGGCAATCCCTGCAGGCGCGGCTGCGTGCTGAACGAGCGCTGATAACTCGGCCCCTTGTACGAGAGACGGAAGAAGAGATTGGTCACCGGCACCATGGCCACGCCCGCCTTGAACGGCGTGGCGCCACGAAAGAGCAGATGATTCGTGATGAAGCCACCGTGACTCCACCCCATCACGCCCACGCGCGTCGTGTCGACATACGACAACGTCTTCGCGAAATCGTACGCCGACAGCACGTCGTCGACCTCGTACCCGCCGTAGTCGATGGCGTTGTGGAAGTCCTTGCCATACCCGGTGCTGCCGCGGTAATCAGGCGCGAGAATCACGTAACCGCGCTCGACCGCCTCGAGTATGAACGGCAGATAGTTCTGATCCCAGTTGCCGTGCACCCCGCCGTGCACCCACACCATCGCGGCGTGCGCACGATCGCCGCGCGGCTGGAGTGGCGAGAAGACGTACACCGGAATCTCGAGACCGTCCGCGACGCTCTTGTACGAGGTCTTGCGGTACGCCATGCGACCCGTGCTGCGCGCCGCGAAGATCGAATCGGTGCGCCGCTTGGCCGTCATGTCGGCCTCGTAGTTGGCGACCGGATGATCGGCGTGCCGATTGCTGACGTAGAGCTGCGCCGCACGCGCCGAATCCATGGGGACGACCTGACGGGTACGAGGCGCCGCGGGCGCGCGGGTCGGCGTGGCACCGGTGGGCTGTGCCGCACTCGGCACAGCAGCGGCAGCGGACGCGACGGCAGCAAGGAGAATCAACTCGAAACGACGCATTGCGGGACGCAGGCGGGAGAGGTGGAAGGCAGGTCGCACGGACCTGCTCAAGGTACGCTCCGTGCCACCCTCGCGTTGCCCGTGAGTCCGGGCTTGAGCGCGCGGTACTCGTAGACGGCGCCGCCATCGGCGATCGCGGGCGACGTGATGAGCGAGACGCGCTCGGGCAGCCCCGTCGGCGCCGCGAAGCTCGCCTCCACCCGATTGCCGCGTTCCATGCTCGGCCAACGCCGCGCCAGCTGGAACACCCCCTCCACCGAGCGGAACCACGACGGCTGCGCGGGCTCGCCTTGCACCTCCCCAGTCTCCACCCGTCGCACGGCGATAACGGAATCGCTGGCGACCGTGATCTCGTGCCAGCGATTCACCTCCGGCGTGCAGAAGCACAGCACGCGCGTCTCAACGGTGTAGTGCGAGAGGCCCTGCGCGCGCCACCGCGCCTCGGCGATCTCGAGACCGCGACCGTCGGGTGAGATGCCGTCGTCGCGGCACGCCAGCAGCAGCCACGGCGCAATCAGCAGCACCACACGCAGATGGCGTGTCATCATCAGGATGTCCCGAGGCGAAAGAGGAAACCGGCGCACATCGCGCACCTCGTCGTGCAATACCCGTCGCGGTCGCGCGATGCCCAGCGTCATGAGATCAGCGCGACGCAGGCTCGGCGGTCACCGTCCACCCCGGGGTGTCTGCACTGCGCGCGTAGACGCGGCGCAGCCGATCGAGCGCGATCTGCGTGGCGCGATGGCGGATCTCGCCGCGGTCGCCCGGCAGCACGGGCTTCACGGCGTGCACGGCACCGGCCACATCCACCGCCACCCACACGGTCCCCACCGGCTTGGCCTCACTGCCACCACTCGGTCCCGCGATGCCGGTGATGCCCACGCCCACATCGGCACCGAAGCGTGCGCGCACACTGGTGGCCATCGCGCGTGCCACGGGTTCGCTCACCGCGCCATGCTCGGCCAGCAGCGCTCCGGACACGCCAAGCTGCTCGATCTTGATGCGATTGTCGTACGCGATGATGCCACCAAGGACCTGCGCACTGGATCCGGGAATGGCCGTGAGCCGTCCGCCAAGCAGCCCGCCCGTGCAGCTCTCCGCCACCGCGATGGTGTGCCCGTGCGCACGCAACAGCTCGAGCACGAGCGCCGCGAGATCGGCCTCGCCCTCGCCGTAGATCCAATCGCCGACGCGTGCACGAACGGTGGCCGCCGCCGCGTCGAGTCGCGCATCGGCTTCTGACGCCGACACACCGTCGAGTGTGAGACGGAGATCCACCCCATCGAGTCCCGGCAGATACGACAGCGGCACGTCGTGCACGGCGCGTCGAAACTCGTCCAACCGATCGGCACACGCGGATTCGGAGATACCCGTGGTGCGCAACGTGCGCGAACGCACGACCGTGGGCACGTCACCTCGCGCCGCTGCGCGCGCCTGCAGTCGCGGCACGATCTCCTCGGCGAGCAGCCCGCGCATTTCGCGCGGCACACCAGGCATGGTCGCCACGAATCGCCCGTGTGCATCTTCGAGCCAGATGCCCGGCGCCGACCCGTGTCGATTGGTGAGGATCTCGGCGCCGGCTGGCAGCATGAACTGCCGCACGTTGCTCTCGGGCATGGAGCGTCCGAAGCGCTGTTGCCACCGTTCAGCGAGCGCGGCGCGTCCCGCCTCGTGCAGCGCGAGCTCGCGACCGAACGCCAGCGCGAGCGACTCGTGTGTGCGATCGTCGGCCGTGGGCCCGAGCCCACCGGTGGTGAGCACGGCGCCCGTGCGCGCGAGCGCCGCCTGCACGGCGTCAATGATCTCGCTCGGCGTGTCGCCGACCGTCGCGCGGCGCGTGATGCGAATGCCCAGCTCGGCGAGCGTGCGCGCAATATGCACGGCGTTGGTATCGATGGTGAAGCCGAGCAGCAGCTCGTCACCGATCGTGATGAGTTCGCAGTCCATCGGCGAATTCTAGCACGTCGCGTCGCAGCCGAGCGCGCTTATCCCGCCGCCCGCCCCGCCTTCAGAAACGCCGGCCCATAGCGGCTGAGGTACAGCGCGAGCGACCAGAGCGTGAGTCCGACCGCGCCCACCATGCTCACGGTGCCCACGAGTCCGTTGAAGTGCGCGAAAGCGACCCACCACCCCTGCTCCAGCCATCCTTCGACGCCCGCGAGGGTGCGGGCCCAGAACCAGAAGAAGGCCGCACCAGTCCAGATGCTCTGGAAGGTCGTCTTCCACTTCGCCGGCCCGATCGCGCTGATCACCAGCCCTCGACGCGCGGCGAGTTGCCGGAAGATCGTCATCACGACTTCACGGCCGAGCACGACGGCCACGATCCACCCCGGAAGCGAGACGCGCCCAATGGGGGTGACGAAGAGAAACGGCGACGGCTCGGGAAGGACGCCGGTGAGCGGCGCGACAAACGTGTAGTGCCCCTGCAGCATGAACATGGGCACGAGCGTCGCCACGAGCAGCAGCTTGTCGGCGAGCGGGTCGAGCAGACGACCGAGGTCGGTGACGAGGTTGCGCGTGCGCGCGAGATGCCCGTCCCACCAGTCGGTGATGGCCGCAAAGAGGAAGAGGCCGAACCCCGCCAGTCGCGCCGACCAGGACGGCGCGAAGGGCAGCCACGCAATGAGTGGCGTCAGCGCGATGCGACCGATGGTGATCGCATTGGGGAGGTTCACGCGGTCCTCGGGGGGTGGGCACTCGGATCGCGGCCGGCCGGCCGGTGGGGTCGACCGGGAATCTAGTGCAGCGCCCCGCTCACGCGAGCGTCTTGAGGACCAGCTTGCTGACGGCCTTGAGGGTGTCGAAGACACCGTCGCCGGTCACGGCGACGGCCTCGAACTCGGGCGCGCGCTCCACCCACTCGCCCGTGGGCAACTGGCTGACCAGCAGCTCGTTGGGGTTGAACGGATTCACCAACGGTCGCTGCCGGGATGACTCGAGGACTTCCCAGCCGGGATTGAGCATCTCCTGCAGCTGCGCGAGCGGCGCGGCGTTCGGCAGGTCGCGCTTGTTGTACTGGATGACGAACGGCATGCGCGTGAGGTCGTACCCATACGCGGCCATGTTGTCATACAGGTTCTGCATGCTCTCGAGATTCGCTTCGGCGCGATCCTGCTGCGAGTCGGCCACGAACACGACGCCGTCCACCCCCTTGAGGATGAGCTTGCGCGACGCGTTGTAGTAGACCTGGCCCGGCACCGTGTACAGGTGAAAGCGTGTGCGGAAGCCGCGAATCGTCCCGAGGTCGACGGGAAGAAAATCGAAGAAGAGCGTGCGTTCGGTTTCGGTGGCAAGCGAGATGAGCTTGCCGCGCGTGTCCGGCGACACCTTGCCGTACACGAACTCGAGATTGGTGGTCTTGCCGCCGAGTCCCGGACCGTAGTAGACGATCTTGCAGTTGATCTCGCGGGACGCGTAGTTGATCATCGACATCGCGCGCGCTCCTTACGAGAAGAGGCGGTCGATCTCGTCTTCGGCGCCGGCGAGCAGCCCCGGCGGCGCCAACTGGCTGCCGTGGCCTCGGGCGAAGACGGTCTCGAAGACGCGCGTGAGGTCGTCGACGGCGCCCTTCATCTTGAGGCGCACGAGCCCGAGCGTGGTGCGATTGTCGAACAGAACCACAAGGATGACTCGCTTGGCGACATCGGCGAGATACATCGACTCGCGTTCGCCCTGATGAAAGAGGACGCTGAAATCGCTCTCGCCAATGAGGCGCGCGAGCTGATCGTTCGCACTGAAGTCGGCGGCCGTGAGCGTGGCGAACGCCGTGGCGTCGAAGTTGGGCGGTTCGCCGACGGTGGCAACGAGTTGCCCCGAGCGGTCCACGAGCAGGGCGCAGCGCGCCTTCACATCGTAGAGGAACCGCTGAAGAATCTGCGTGATGGCCGCAAAGTCGTCCTCGGTGAACGACCAGGTGGCAGCGCCGACGGGCATGTACTCGCTCCGGTGAACCGGGTCACAAAAGGCTGAAAAAAGACGACGGCGAACGCCGCGCTCAGGAGAGCGCGCGCTCGACGCGCCGCAGGGCCCGCTCTCCGCGCTTGCGGAGCATGGGATGCGTCTCCCACGCGACGTATTCGCGCAGGCTCCGCGCACTATCTACGCTCGGCCGTGCCCGAAGGTAACTGATGGCCGCCATCCGCCGCGTGGGCCGGGGGTGAAACAGTGCCTGCCGGCTTCGGGACAGCTGCGCCCCCCACGCTGCCAGCCCCGTAACGAGGCCAATGGCGATCCCGGTGGAGAATACGGTCAACGGGGAGCTCTGTCGAGACATCGGGGTCGGTCTGGTCGGCAAGGAAACGATGGCGCGTGTGACGGGCAGACGACGGGCTCGCGGTAAGGTAATGCCATCATGGAGGTGGTATGCAGCGATCGCTCTTCTCCCCCGATCTCGAACGACTCGTCGCCACCGTCATCGATGTGGCCTACGCGTTGCACCGTGATCTCGGCCCGGGGCTGCTCGAGTCCGTCTACGAGCGGCTCCTCGCCATCGCGCTCACGCGCCGAGGTCTCCGTGTGGCGCGTCAGGTCCCGATCGACTTCACCTACTTCGGTGTGCCATTTCCTGGCGGGCTCCGGCTCGACCTTCTGGTGGGCCAGCAAGTGATCGTCGAAGTCAAGGCCGTGGAGCAACTGTCACCGATCGGAGCGCGTCAGACGCTCACGTACCTGCGGATCACCGGGCTGCAGATCGGACTCGTCATCAACTTCGGCGGGCTTCGCTTCAGCGACGCGGTGCGACGGGTCGAGAACTACCGCCGATCGACGCCGGCCGGGATCGAACGACTGACGTCGCGAGTGAGCGCGGTCGAAGGTACCGAGGGGCTGGAAGACGAACCGAAGAAGAACTGAAGACAAACCCAAGAAGAGCAACTCACCGCGGGGCGACCCTCCGCGCACCACGTGTTCAGTCGTCGCGCTCGTCAGCAACTCCGTCGTCAGAGCGGCGCGCGATGAGCGGGCGCTCGTCGATGGAAACGACCAGGCGGTTGCCCTTCTTCCGTTTGTCTTCAGTTCTTCTTCGGTTCGTCTTCCAGCCCCTCGGTTCCCCCGACCGCCCCTACATCTCCCGCCGCGCGTGCAGCGCCTGCGCGATCGTGACGCCGTCGGCGTATTCGAGATCGCCGCCCACCGGCAGACCGCGCGCGATGCGCGTGACGCGGACGCCGAGGGGGGCCAGTTGTCGCTGCACGTACAGCGCCGTCGCTTCGCCTTCCAGCGATGGATTCGTGGCCAGGATCACTTCCTGCACGCCCTCCTCGGGGACGCGTTCCAGCAGCAATCCGATGGCCAGATCGTCGGGGCCGACGCCGTCGAGTGGCGAGAGGCGTCCGCCCAGGACGTGATAGCGCCCGCGGAACTCGCCCGCACGCTCGATGGCCGCGATGTCACCCGCCTCCTCGACGACGCACAACAGCGTACCATCGCGACGCGTGTCGGCGCAGAGCGCGCACACCTCGAGTTCGGTGAGGTTGTGACAGCGTGCGCACGGGCGCACGCGCTCGACCAGCGTGACGAGCGCGGCCGCCAGACGCCGGCTCTGGTCGGCCGGCTGCTTGAGCAGATGGAACGTGAGCCGCTGCGCCGTCTTGCGCCCGATCCCGGGGAGACGCGCGAGCTCCGTGGTCAGATCATCGATGGCGGACACGCCGTTCGCCCGCGCGGGGCGGCCGTCAGAAGGGGAGCTTGAACGGCAGGTCGAGCCCGCCGGTCAGCTTGCCCATTTCGGCCTGCGCTTCGTCGGCCGCCTTCTTCTGCGCCTCGGCCGCCGCCACCGCAATGAGGTCCTCGAGCATCTCGATGTCGGCCGGGTTCACCACGCTCGGATCGAGCTTCACGCGGCGGATCTGTCCCTTGCCGTCGCACTCCACGGTGACCATGCCCGCACCGGCGGACGCGGTCACGGTGCGGCGCGCGAGATCGTCCTGCAACTGCTGCAGCTTGCCCTGCATCTGCTGGGCCTGCTGCACGAGATTGAAGATGTTGGCCATGTCGGAAAGATAACCGCCCCGGGCGACACTCAGGAGTCGAGCAGTTCCAGGTCGAGGACCTTGACGGCCGCCGCGAGCAACGGGTCCTGCTGCGCGAGTCGCTCGATGGTTTCCGACTTGACGTCGGCCGTGGTGAGGCGACGGCCGGCCGTCGACGCGGCGGGTGCGCCACTCCCTTCACTCTCGAGACGCAGCGCCTTCACCGGCCCGATGACGTGCGCGATCGCCGCGAGCACCGCGTCTCGACTGTTCTCGACCGCCGTGGAGAACGTGTCGTCGCCCGGGTCGTGCACGAGCGTGAGCACACCGTCGGCGATGCGATGGGGACGCACGCGACGCACCGACTCGGCCACCATCCCTCGCCCGGCCTGCCGCATCGCATCGGCAACGGCCGACCACCCGCTGCGCAGGGCGTCAATCGAGGGCGTTGCGCGCGCCGGCACATCGCGCGCCGACGCGGGCGCCGGCGGTGCCGGTGCGTCGGGTGCCGATGCGGCAGCAACCGGGCGTGCAGGCACCGGTGCCACCGGTGCCCGCGGCGCGGACGAGGCGGGCGCGACCGCCGGTGGTGCGGGCGCCGGTTCACGCACGACGGCGTCGCGCAGCCTGGGCGCGGCCGCGTAGGCGGACGCGCCCTTGGGATCATCGAGACGCGCGGCGCGTCGGGCCGGTGGATCGTCGCCGGTGTCGAAGCCGCGCAAGACATCCTCGAGCTCGACGGTGCGATCGAGCAGCGCGAAGCGAACCAGCAACGACTCGAGCAACAGTTGCGGCTGACCGCTCTTGCGGTACTGCGGCTCGAGTTCGAGCAGCGCGTGCAACATGCGCAGCAGATCGGGTGCGGCGAATCGACCGCGCCGCGCTTCGAGCGCGTGCGCCAGCGTCTCCGAGATCTCGGGTGGCGTGCCGCCGAGCGTGTACGCGAGCATGGCGCGCAGCACATCGGCGAGGCCGGCGAGCACCTGCGCGAAATCCACGCCCCCATCGGCGAGCGCCTGCACGTGCGTGAAGACGTCGGCCGCGCGCCGTTCGGCGATGACATCGAGCAGCGCGACGAACTCCTCCTCGGGGACGAGCCCCAGCGCCGTGCGCACGCGTTCCGACGTGACCTCGCTCGTGTCACCGAGCGAGAGCACCTGATCGGTCAGCGACAGCGCGTCGCGCAGACCACCATCGGCCGCACGCGCGATCATGCCCAGCGCGTCGTCCTCGAACGACACGCCTTCCTGACGCAACACATGCGCGAGGCGTTCGCGAATCTCGGCGGGCGCGATGCGCTTGAGATCGAAGCGCTGCAGCCGACTCAGCACCGGCGCGGCGGCCTGCGCGATCTTCTGCGGATCGGTGGTGGCGAACACGAACACCACGCGCGGCGGCGGCTCCTCGAGCACCTTGAGCAGCGCATTCCACGCTTCACGCGTGAGCATGTGCGCTTCGTCCACGATGTACACCTTGTAGCGCTCGTCGGCGCTCGGCGCGTACATCGCGCGTTCACGCAGGTCGCGCGCGTCGTCGACGCCACGGTTCGACGCCGCGTCGATTTCGACGACATCGAGCGATGCGCTGCCACTCCAGATGCGCTGACAGCTGGAGCAGCGCCCGCACGGCTCGCCATCGGTGGGCGTGCCATCACGACGCGCGGCCGTGAGCGTCTCGCAGTTGAGCGCCATGGCGAGCACGCGCGCGAGCGTGGTCTTGCCCGTACCTCGCGGGCCGCACAGCAGGTAGCCGTGCGCGACGCGATCGCGCGCGATCGCCCCCTTCAGCGTGTTCGCCACGTGCGACTGCACGGCGACCGACGCAAAGTTCGTGGGGCGGTACTTGCGGGCGAGTGCGAGCGTCATGGCGGCGGGAGAGCGCGGAGACGACAGCGCCGGCGCCGCACCCCCACTGGGGACACGTACGCCGGCGCGGTGTCTCAGGCCTGACGAAGCGATACTTGACACCACGTACCGTTGCTACCTGCGGGGTCCTGGCGGAGTTGGCGGGCATGCACCCTCCGGGACCTGAGACTCCGTAGTCTACCCAGAGGTGGGGGCGCCGACAAGCGCACGCGCCACCGCCTCGGCCACGCCGGGCACCAGCGCGGTCAGCGCATCGGCCGGAATGTCACGATGCAGCACGAAGCGCACGCGTGTGGTCGACCACACCGACGCGCGCACGCCCACCGCGCTCACGGCGGCCACGACCTCGTCCGCCGCCGCGTGCGGCAGGTCGAGCATCACAATGTTGGTATCGGGTGGCACGACGCGCGCGCCGCCCGCGCCATCGAGCGCCGAGGCCAACGCGCGCGCCAACGCGTGATCCTGCGCGAGCGTGTCGAGCTGGTGCTCGAGCCCGTACCGCGCGGCCGCCGCGAGCACACCGGATTGACGCAGTCCACCCCCGAGTCGCTTCCGCACCCGGTCGGCCCGCGCGATGAAGTCGGCGCTGCCGGCCAGCGCCGCGCCCACCGGAGCCCCGAGTCCCTTCGAGAACGACACCATCACCGAGTCCACGGGCGCGACAAACGCCGCCAGCGGCAGGCCGGTCGCCACGTGCGCGTTCCACAACCGCGCCCCATCCAGATGCACCGGTATACCCAGATCGGCCGCGACATCGGCCATGGCCTGCAACGCGGAGGGCAGACTGACGCGCCCACCCGCACCGTTGTGCGTGTTCTCGAGGCACACCACACCGGCCGGCACCTCGTACCGTCCGCGGCCGCGCGCCGCGGCCGCGAGGTCCGCCGCCGACATCACGGCGTCGGACGCACGCACGGGCCGCACCTGCACACCCGCCACCGCCGCGGCCCCCGCGAGCTCCCAGTGCACGATGTGCGATTCCGCATCGAGCAGCACTTCCGTCCCGGGACGGGCGTGCACACACAGCGCGATGAGATTGCCCATCGTGCCGCTGGGCACGTAGAGCGCCGCCTCGGTGCCAAGCAGTTCGGCCACGCGTGATTCGAGCGCGCGCGTCGTGGGATCGCCGTCGAGCACGTCGTCACCCACCGTTGCCTCCGCCATCGCGGCGCGCATCCCGGTGGACGGTTGGGTCACGGTGTCACTGCGCAAATCAAGCATGGCGGAACGCATCAACGAGCACGGGGATCGGGGACACGCGCGAGTGCGCGCAGCTCGGCGGCCCGCAACTCGTGCGCTTGCAGGACCTCGGCACCAAGCACGAACAACACGGCGCCATAGTACATCCAGAACACCACTGACACGATCACCGCGATCGTCCCCGTGTAGAGCGTGCCAGGTGACGCGTAGCCGAGCACGAGGCCGTATGCGTGGCGCGCGATCTCGAATCCGACCGACGCCGACGCCGCCGCGAGCAGCGCGGCTTCGCGCGTCGGACGCCGCGGTGGCAGCCCTCGATACACGGCGTAGAACAGCAGGACAAGGAGCGCGACGCCGAGCGCACGACCACTCGCGTAGCCCAGCACACCAATGGTGTCGACACGGACGCCGGCTGCCGACAACAATGCCGAGCCGCGCTCTCCCACGAGCGCGAGATACGACGAGACCACCGCCCACAGCACAACGAGGATCGTGCTCGCGAGCGCGGCAACCACATCGAACAGTTTGCCGGCGACGATGCCACGATCATTGCGATCGAGCACGATGGCGAGCACCGCGCGCAGCGAGCCGAAGAGACGCGTCGACGTCCAGATGAAGCCGATCGCCGCACCGATTCCCACGGCCCCGCGCGTGCGCAGAACATCGTCGACCATGGTGCGCAACACCGCGCTCGCTTCGAACGCGTTGGGCGGGAGGAAGCGCTGCGTCAGCTCGACCACGGTCTCCATGGCCTGCTCCGGCTGCCGCCCGAGCACGAACGACAGCCCCACGACGAGCAGCAGCACGAACGGCACGAGCGCGAGCAGCAGGCTGAACGCCACGCCACCGGCGAGAAAGAAGCCGTTGTCGCTCGCGAAGCCGTCGTAGAGACGGCGCGCGTAATCGCGCCAGACGTCGAAGCGGGGGACGCGTGCGACGGCGACGCGCCCCCCGCTCGACTCAGGCCGGGCCGACGTTGTCGGCCGGGCCCGCATCGGGGCCGGCGGCGAGATCGTCCGCCATGCGCGGCGCTCGACGCGCCTCGCTGTACGCGCGACGTGTCTCTTCGACCGCGCGCTCGAGCTCCGCCTTGGCCTGTCGAGCCGCGACACGACCGGCGTCCACCGCATCGGCGGCATCACGGGCGCGATCCGTGACCGCATCACCGACCGCACGCGCCTTGGAGGACACCGTGTCGCTCACGTCACGCGCCCGCTCGCGCACCGAGGCACGCGCGCGTCCCACACCGCGCTCGACGCGCTCGAGGGTGCGCTCGTACGTGTCGGCGAGATCGTCGGTCACATCATCGACGATGGCGCGGGCCTTCTCCGACGCACGCCGCGCTTCACGCCGAATGCGCGCACGCGTCGCCTCACCCGAATCGGGCGCCAGCAGCAACGCTGCGCCCGCACCGATCGCGATACCGAGCAGGAGCGCGCCCAGACCGCTGCCACCCTCGCGCTCCACCACCACCACGCGATCGTCGTCGCTGTCGCTGTACCGTGCCATGCTGCCTCCTGGGGTCAGTCGCTGAGATCCGCGTCGTCCGGTGCGGCGGCCACCGAGGGCACGCCGTCCACGGGCATCTTCCGACGCAGCGCCACCGGCTTCACGAAGCGCGCCACTGTCTCGCGCGTTCCGGGAATGCCGAGTTGGCGGAAGAGGAAGGCGAACTTGTCATCGTACGCCTTGCCGAGCGCCACCTTCACATCGTCGGGAAGCGCCCACAGCTGCCGCTTGAAGGGACCGAGCGCCTTCTTGCGGGTCTTGTAGTAGAACTGTTCGTCAGAATCCGTTGCCTTGCGCTCATCCTTCGCGTTCACGTCAAGCCACGCGTAGATCTCCGACCGCAGCGCATCCGGCAGGTGATCGAACAGCATGTTCTGGAAGTTCGTGGCGAGGTGGATCTCCGCCGTTTCCGTGCGTGGGAAGTTGCCGAACGCACTGTCGGGCAACGTGGACGCCCCGTGCTGCACCGCGCCGGCCATCCCGTAGCGCTCACGCGCGAGTGTGCTGAGTGTCGCCAGCGTGTCGAGGTCGAGCTTCACATCGGCGATGCTGCCGTCGGCCAGCACGATGCCGCCGTGCGATGTGCCCGACTGCACGCTGATCTTGCTGAGCCCCGCCATGCCCGGCGCCTGTGCCTCGAGCGTACGGTTGAAGCCCTCCATGAAGGCGTGCAGCTCCTCCGGCGTGGAGTTCTCCGTGCCGACTTCGCCGATCTCGCCACCCACGCTGATGGTGACGCCCTTGGGCTCGGCCGCGCGCACTTCGCGCGTGATCTCCACGCAACGTTCGTAGTTGCGACGCTGCTGCTCGTCGAGCGTGGCGTGCGACAGATCGACGAGCGTGGACGTGTCCACGTCGATGTTGTAGAAGCCCGCCGCGACCGCCTCACGCACGAGCTGCTTCACGGCGTTCACTTCCGTCTCGGGGTCGACCGCAAACTTCTTCGCGTTCACCTGGAAGTGATCGCCCTGGATGAACACCGGGCCACGGAATCCCTCACGCAGCGCGGCCGCGAGCATCACCGTGACGTACTCGGCCGGACGCTGCTCGGTGTAGGCGATTTCGGAGCGTGCGATCTCGAGCAGGAAGGCGCCGGCGTCGAGCGCAATCGCCTGACGGAAGATCGCGCGCGCCGTGTCGTACGCGGCACCACGCACGTTGATGGCGGGCACCGTGAAGCCCCCGCACTCACCACGACCACGCGCGATGTAGAGGTCGTGAATGGTGGCCGGCCGAACACCGACGGCCTGCCCGATCTCCCAGATGAGCCAACGCGCGTGCTCGCGCGCGACCGGCTCGCCGAAGACCGCCTCGTGCACGAGCTGGTCCATGTGCTCCGACTGGAGCGGGGCCGCATCGTGTACGGTCACGTGCCCATCGGCGACCGTCACGGCGCCACCGAACAGGGAAGTGGACGACAGGGTCTCAGGCGTCATCAGGTCCTCGAGCGCGGCCGCAACGGCAGCGGTGATGCAGGTGAAGTCGCGCCTCGCGGGCACGACGGTCCGGACCGGCCCCTCGGCCCGTCCGGCTACTCCGTGGAACTTCGACCTTCGCCCCGCTCAGGGGAAGGCCATGCGCGTCAGACCTGATGGCGTGGATCGGGGCGCGGCAGGGCGTCCCACTCCGCCCGCGCCGCCTCGCTGCCGGCGCGCCCCAGCATGGCGTAGGCGAATTGCTTCCCCAGTTCTACCCCCGGCTGGTCGAATGCGTTCACCGCGTAGAGCTCACCGGCGTAGGCGGTCGCCAGCTCGAGCAGATAAAGGAGCGCCCCCACGCTCGGCGCGTCGACGGCCGGCAGCGTGATGGTGGCGTTCAGTCGGCCACGCGCGGCGAGCGCTCCAGCCGTGGCCTGTCGCTCGATATCCAGCAGCCGTCCGAGCGTGTGGCCGCCCAGATAGCCGAGCTCCGGCCGCTCCGCGTGCCGCGCCGGAATCGGTCCGAGCGCCTCCTTGCCGGCCACGGCGAGGAACACCACCGTCTTGTCGGCCGGCCCCTCCATGAACAGCTGGACCTGCGCGTGCTGATCGGTGGCACCGAGCGCCGGCAGCGGCGTCGGTCCCACGCTCGTGCCATCGGGACGGATCTTGCCCAGACTCTCGGCCCACAGCTGCACGAACCACGCCGCGATGTCGCGGAGCGCGTCGGCATAGGGCATGAGCACGTGCACGTGTGCGCCGTGGCGCGTATCGGCGAGCCACTGCAACGTGGCGAAGACACCCGCCGGGTTGTCCGCGAGCACCGGGGTGGCGCACCGCGCCGCCATCGCGGCGGCGCCCTCGAGTACGCCACCGATATCCACCCCGATGAGCGCGGCGGGCAACAACCCCACCGGCGAGAGCACACTGAATCGCCCGCCCACGTTCGCGGGGATGTCGAACGTCGTGATGCCTTCGGCGCGCGCGACCGCGCGCAGCGCGCCGACCTCGGGGTCGGTCACGAACATCAGGCGCGCACGCGCCTGCTCCGCCCCCACGGCGGCCTCGAGCGCGGCGCGCACGATGAGATACTGCGCCATCGTCTCCACCGTGCCGCCCGACTTGGAAATGACGAGCACGAGCGTGCTCGTGAGCGGCAAGCGCTCCAGGGTGGCCTCGATGGTGACGGGATCGACGTTGTCGAGCACGTGCAGTCGCGGCCATCCATCACGACGTGTTGCATCGAGCTCGTTCCAGTGCGGACGCCGCAGCGCCGAACGCAGCGCGATGGGGCCGAGCGCGGAGCCGCCAATGCCGAGGAGCAGCACGTCCGTGACGGCGCCCTTGTGCGCGTGTGCTGCGGTGAGCAACGCGTCGCGGGTGGCGTGATCGGACGGCAGATCGACGAAGCCCAGGGTGCCGGCGGCATGGCGCGCCATCACCGCCGCGTGCGCCGCTGCGAAGTGCGTCGCGCCCGCTGCCCACTCGGACGCAGTGAGTCCCGCGCCGTGCGGCAGCGGACCGGCCATCATGTTCGTGAAATCGAGACGCAAGGGCATGACGTGTTCGCGGGAAGAGGTCAATCGGCGATGGTGAACTCGAGCCCGTCGTAGGCCGGCGCGATGCCGTCGGGCAGTTCTGCCGCGAGCGCGGCGTGGCCGTGGTCGTGCGTGAGATGCGTGAAGTAGGTCTGGCGCGCACCGATGGTCTGTGCCACGGCAACCGCTTCGGGAATGGACAGATGGGTGGGATGCGGCGTGCGGAAGAGCGCGTTGAGGACGAGCACATCAACGCCGCGCAACGCCTCGATCACCTCGGCCGGCAGCGACTTCGCATCGGTCACGTAGCCGAAGCGCCCGATGCGATAGGCGAGCACTGTCACCCGACCGTGCGGCACGGCCAGCGGCAGGATCTCGGCGTCGCCCACGACGAAACGCTCGCCGGCGTGCACCTCGTGCAGCGTACCTTCGGGCTTGGTCGTACCCGGCAGCGGACGCATGCTCGGATCGACGACGTACGGAAAGCGCGCACGCAACGTGTCGAGCGTTTCGCGTGAACCGTACAGGGGCAGCGCGCCACCGTTACGCACGGACAGCGCGCGCAAGTCGTCGATGCCGTGAATGTGATCGGCGTGCTCGTGCGTGTAGAGCACCGCGTCGGCCGCGTTGATGCGAGCGGCCACCAGCTGCAGTCGCAACTCCGGCGGCGTATCGATGAGCAGACGCGTCCCGCCGGCGGTGCGCACGAACGCGGCACAGCGGGAGCGGCGGTCACGCGGATCATCCGAGTGACACACCGCACACCCACAGCCGACCTGCGGCACGCCGAAGCTCGTGCCGGTGCCGAGGAGCGTGACGATCACGCCCTCGGCCTCCTCACACGACCTCGACCTTGAGCAGGTTCGTCGTACCCGGCACATCGAACGGCGCGCCGGCCGTCACCACGACGCGATCACCGGGGAACGCGAGACGCAGCTCCGTCGCGTCGCGCGTGGCCATGGCCACCATGTGATCGTACCCGCGTGCCGTGGGCACGAGGCGCGGAATCACGCCCCAGACGAGCGACAGCTGTCGGCACACGCGCGCTTCGTCGGTGAGCGCGAGAATGGGGACGCTCGGCCGGTACGAGGACACGATGCGTGCGCTGAACCCGCTCTTCGTGAACACCACGCAGAGCGGTGCCTGCAGCATGCGCACGGCGGCGGTGGTCGCCGCAGCGATCGCCTCTTCGGTCTTCACCGGCGGCTCGGCGCGGTGCTCGACGCGCTGCGCGTAGGGCGGACGCGGGCTCGACTCGACCTCAAGGATGATGCGACGCATCGCCTCCACCGACAGGCGCGGATACTGCCCCGCCGCCGTTTCCGCCGAGAGCATGACCGCATCGGTGCCATCGAGGATCGCGTTCGCCACATCGCTCGCTTCGGCGCGCGTCGGACGCGGGTGCGTGATCATCGACTCGAGCATCTGCGTGGCCGTGATCACCGGACGGCCGATGCGATTGGCCGTGGCGATGATGCGCTTCTGCGCGATCGGCACTTCCTCGTAGGGCAGTTCGACCCCGAGGTCACCGCGCGCGACCATCACGGCGTCGGACGCCACGAGAATCGACTCGATGTTCTGCAGCGCCACGTCCTTCTCGATCTTCGCCACGATGAGCACGTGCTTCGGGACCAGCGCACGCAGCTCCTCGATATCGGCCGCCACGCGCACGAAGCTGAGCGCGATGGCGTCGAGATCCTGCGCGACCGCGAACTCGAGATCGGCGCGATCCTTCTCCGTGAGCGACGGCGCGGAGACGTGCACGCCGGGCAGGTTCATCCCCTTGTTGCTGCTCAGCGTGCCGCCGTGCAGCACGCGGCAGCGGACCGTGCGCCCTTCCACCGCCACGACGGCCAGTTCGATGAGGCCGTCGTTGACGAGGATGCGCTTGCCCTTGCTCACGTCCTGCGCGAGCAGGTCGTATGTGATCGGAATCTGGTCGCCGGTCGCCTCGTCCTCGGGTGCGAGCACCAGTTCCTGATCCTCGACGAGCTCGAGCTTCTCCGGCAGCACGCCGATGCGAATGCGCGGCCCCTGCAGGTCGCCGAGAATGGCCACCGGTCGCCCGAGCTCTTCCGACGCAGCGCGCACCTCGGCGATCACGCGCGCGTGTTGCTCGTGCGTGCCGTGCGAAAAGTTGATGCGGGCGACATCGAGCCCCGACTTGATGAGCGCCCGAATCATCTCGGGCGAGTTGCTCGACGGACCGAGCGTGCCGACGATCTTCGTGCGCGGGAACAGGCGTCGCACGGGCACAGCGGCGTGCGAGCCGCTCGCGGTGAGTGGCTGACTCGCGCGCTCGGGACCGGTGCGCTCGATGTGAATCGCGTCCTGCTCGCTCATGCGGTCGCTCCCGAGGCCAGCGCGGCACGCTTTGCGGTGAGGCCGCCCAGCAACGTCTCGAACGACTTCGCGAAGGACGCGAGCCCTTCGGACAACAGCTGTTCCGTGACCGCGTCGAGCGAGATGCCAGCGGCCGCGAGCGCCGCGAGATGGGCCGACGCCGCCGGCACGTTCGCATCGACGGTACGAGACGTCTCGCCGTGATCACGGAACGCGTCGAGCGTGGCGGGCGGCAGCGTGTTCACCGTGTGGGGGCCGATCAGCGCCTCCACGTAGATCACATCGCGATACGCCGGGTTCTTCGTGCTCGTGCTGGCCCACAGCGGACGCTGCACCTGCGCCCCGCCTGCGGCGAGGGCGTCCCAGCGCGGTCCCGAAAACCGCTCAGCGAAGAGCGCGTACGCCAGCTTCGCATTCGCAATCGCGGTGCGCCCTTGCAGCGCGCGCAGGGCGTCCGCCGCCGAGGCGTCAGTCGCGGCCTTCGCGCGCGCCTCGAGCTGCGCGTCAATCGCACTGTCGACGCGACTCACGAAGAACGACGCCACCGAGGCGACGTGATCGAGCGCACCGCCCTGTGCGGCGCGTGCTTCGAGTCCCGCGAGATACGCCTCGATCACGCGCGCGTGCGCCTCGACGCTGAACAGCAGCGTGACGTTCACGTTGATGCCCTCGGCGATGAGGGTCCGCACCGCGTCGGCGCCCTCGGCGGTGCCGGGCACCTTGATCATGAGGTTGGGGCGGTTGACCGCAGCCCACAGCGCCCGCGCTTCGGCGATCGTGCCGGCCGCATCGTGCGCGAGATCGGGACCGACCTCGAGCGACACATAGCCGTCAACGCGCTGCGACGTCGCATACACGCCGGCGAACGCGTCACAAGCACGCTGCACATCGGTGGTGGCCAGTTGCTCGAAGCACTGTCGCGCGCTCAGCGAAGCCGGCAGGGCGGCGAGTTCGGCGTCGTACGCCTGCCCTTCCGCCAGCGCCTTCTCGAAGATCGTGGGGTTCGATGTCATGCCCATGAGGGCGTCATCGCGGATCCGCCGCTCCAGCTCGCCGTTGCCGAGCATGGTGCGATCGATGTAGTCGAGCCAGGGGGAGGTGCCGGCATCACGCAGCGCGTGCAGTCGGGTCGTCATGAGATCGGGGGGTCGAAGCAATCCAGCGCGCCGGTCGTCCCAGATCGTCCCGAAGTGAGACGCCAGCCCGCGTTCATCGTCATGGTGAAGTGGTAATGTACCGCGCTGCACCGCCCCGAGGTGGGCGCCCCCCCCTGCTCCTCCGTCCTGTGCCCGATCGTTTCCGTCGCGTGACCGCCCAAGCCGTCCGACTGGTACCGTTGGCGCTGCTGGCGGTCGGCTGCCGCGCCGCGCCAGCGCGCGTCGCTGCCGAGCCCGTCGCGCCGCCCCTCACCCGTCTCTCGGCCACCGACGCACTGGTCACCTTCGACAGCGTCTGGGCGGTGATTCATCGGACGCACTGGGACACCTCCTTCAACGGGGTGAACTGGCGCGCGCTCGGCGACTCGCTGCGCCCCCGCGCGGCGGCCGCGCCCACGCGCGAGGCGCTTCGCGCGGTGCTGCACGAGCTCGTCACGTCGCTCGGCCAGTCGCATTTCGCCATTCTCCCCGGCGACGTCGACCCCTCCGCAACAGCGGATAACGACGAGGACGACAGCGGCACGATCGGTGTGGAGACCCGTTGGATCGACGACGGACACATCGTCGTTCGCGTGGCGCACGACACACCGGCCGCGAAAGCGGGTGTGCGGCCGGGTGATCGCATCGTGGCGATCGACGGGACGCCGGTGGCTGGCCCGCGTCGTGAGGCGCCCGCAGCGGATGCCGAGACGCGGCGCGACGAGTTGACCGCCTGGCGACTGCTGGCGCCCCGTCTCGACGGGCCCGTTGGTCAGCCCGTGCGGCTGACGCTCGACGATCCCACCGGGGCGCGTCGTGAGGTGCGTATCGAACGCATCGTCCCACGCGGCGTGGCCACGCGCTTCGGGCAGTTGCCCACGCAGCACGTCGCGCTCGAGTGGGAGCGTCGCCTCGTGGATGGCAGACAGGTTGGCATCATTCGCTTCAATGTCTGGATGCCGGTGATCGCGCGCGCGTTCGATGTCGCGATCGACTCGCTGCGGAATGCCGATGCGATCGTGCTCGATCTGCGCGGCAACATGGGCGGCGTGGCCGGCATGTCGATGGGCTTTGCCGGCCATTTCATCGACTCGGCAGTACCCGTCGGTGTGATGACGACGCGAGGGCACACCATGCGCTTCACCATCAACCCGCGGCGCGTGAGCACCTCGGCCGAACGGGTGGCGCCCTTCGCCGGTCCGGTGGGTGTCGTGGTCGACGCGCTCTCGGCCAGCACCACCGAGATTTTCGTGGGTGGTCTGCAGGATCTCGGCCGGGCACGCGTCTTTGGCGCACAAACGGCCGGACAGGCGCTGCCGGCCGTCGCCTCGCGCCTGCCCAATGGCGACGTGCTCTACCACGCTATCGCCGACTTCCGCGCACCGAGCGGACGCGCGCTGGAGGGCGCCGGCGTGACGCCCGATGAACGGATCACGCTCACACGCGCCGCGCTGGCCGCCGGCGCCGACCCCGCGCTCGATCGCGCGCTCGGCTGGGCGGCCAGCAGCGCACGACGCGCCTCGGTCACCCATGACGCTGCTCGCGCCAGCACCGCGCCAGTGACGCCGAAGCCCAATCGTGACCTCCCGCCGCTGTAACTTCGGGGTGGGACGAAGCGTATAGACCGACACATGCGGCCGCGGCCTGTCTTCCGCGGTCCACCTGGCACGGTGCGCCGTGCCGATTCCCTTCTTTCAGGAGCAACACCCGATGCTGCAGCTCTCCCGCGTGTTGGCGACGGCCGTCACCGCGCTCGCGGTATCCGCGACCTCGCTCACCCTGCCGTCCGTGGCGGGCGCGCAGGCCCTGCCCTCGGCCACCGAGATCTTCGACCGGCATGTGAAGGCCATCGGCGGCAAGGAAGCCATCATGGCCGTGTCGTCCGTGCAGCAGAAGGGCGTGCTCGAGATTGCGGCCATGGGGCTCTCGGCCGACGTCACGATGGCCATCGCGCGTCCGAACAAGTCCAGCATGATCATGACCATCCCGGGCCTTGGCGAGATTCGCAATGGCTTCGACGGACAGGTCGCGTGGGATAACAACCCGATGGCGGGTCCGAGCATCGCCGAAGGGGAAATGCTGGAAGCACGCAAGGCGGCGGCTGACTTCAATCAGTCGTTCGGCATCTACAACCCGGCGGACTTCGACAGCATCTCCGTCGTCGAGAAGGGCATGTTCGGCGGCGAAGAAGCCTACAAGGTCGCCATGAAGCGCAAGGTCGGCCCGCTGGTGCACGCGTTCTACTCGGTCGCCACCGGTCTCTACATCGG
>JALOPN010000403.1 GCA_025453875.1 Gemmatimonadaceae bacterium
CACCCCACGACATACACGTGATGGTGCGCGCGCACGATCGCCCATGGTTGCACGACGCGCTCGTCCGCCTCGTCGGCGTCAGCACGTTGGTAGCGAAGCTGCACCGCCTGTCGCGATTCGTGCGCTTCCCACAGTCGACCGAAGCGCTCGAGCAGCGCGTCGGGCACTGGCTGCACCGCCACCGGCAACGCCGGGATGTCCGGCGTGCGCGCCGTACCGCTCTGCACCACGGATGGTGCCGATACCGCCGCCGCACGCAGCAGGCGGCGCGCGTGATCGATTGCGGCGCGTTCATCGATCGGCTTCTCGAGCATGAGCAAGCCGAGTCCCAGATCGAGCGCCGCGACTTCGGCGCGCGTCAGACGCATGGGCCGCTTGAAGTGCGATGTACGTGCCCCCACGTGCCCGGGCCCGAGATACAACTCGACCGACTCCACGAAGCCGGCGATGTCACGATCGCGCGTGGTGAGTGCTTCAAGATCCCGTAACAACGTGGCCACATCGGTGCCCACCCGCTCGGCGAGCACGTCCAGCGGCAGCTCGGTATCGTCGGCGAGATGGGGCAGCGCGAGCAACAGCCGCTCCAGCTGGTCGTGGGCGCGTGCGCTCATGCGACCTCCGCCGTCAGTGGCTGGGCCGTGAGCGTCTGCTGGCCACGCCTGCACCACGTCCGGTGGGTGCACCGGCACGGCAGCACCCGCGAACGACAACAGCCAGCGGAGAAAGACATCTCGGCGGCGTACCGCAAACGTGCGATGCGCCGCGTCGAAGCCGTCGCTGGCCGCGCCGATCGTGCGCGCGGTCATCACGTCGCCGTCGGTGCCGTGGAAGCGCACCGTGATCGGCGTTTCGTCGCCACTGCCCAGCGCCCACGCCTGACGCGCCTGTGCGTACTGCTTGAGGTCGAAGTCCGACGGCGTCGTGAAGTCGCGCGTGGCGGGTGCCTTCGCATTCACCGTGACGGCCTGCATGCGACTGGTGCGGAACCGGCGCACGCCGTCGACGGCCACATCGTAGCGCAGCTTGCGCAGGGCCCCGCGCGCGTCGGTGGTGAGCGCCGGCTCCTCGAGCGCTTGCACACGTTCGGCGGCACGACGCAGCACGGCCGCATCCTCGGGTGTGAGCGCGAGCGTGGGCAACTCACGATACCCCGCACCGCTCGAGCGCACCGGCGCGCGCGCGGCGTCCTGCAGCACGAGATACGGCAGGTAGAACGCCGTGGCGCGCAGCCGATACGTGGACGGCTCCCCGTCCGGACCGGCCACGGTTTCGATGGCGATGCCCGCGCGACGCAGTTCATCCTTGTCGCGTTCGAACATGCGCTGCAGCGCCTCGGAGGGCGCGCCGTCATGGTCGTAATCGGGCACGTCGCGCGCGAGCTCGGCGAACGGGACGGGATAGCGGCGGCGCAGCAGCGCCGTGATGAGGTCGATCCAGCGGACGAGCTTGTCGGTAGCAGGCATGGGCACAACATGTGCGCGGGGTCCGACAGACGCACGGGGGGCTCGTGGCTGCGGGGTGTCGTCTTTTGTCCCGAATTTCCGATGGTATATGTCAACGAGGGCAGCCGACGACGTTGCCCACGTCGACGCCCTGCTCGACACAACCACGGATCAGGACGCCGACCCCCGGTCTCCGTCCCCGTGCCCCGCTGCGGTGGTTCCGGAGGCCTCTCCTCCTGCCGGGCCCGCATCGTGTCGCCACGTCCTCCCCGCTCCGCCGCGCCCCGCGCCCGTCGACTCCTGACCGCGATGCTGCTGCTCACCGCATGCGGCGGTGGCGGCAGCGACGCGCCGACACCACCCACACCGCCACCAACGCCCGGCACGCTCGCGCTCACACTGGGCACGGCGAATGCCTCGGTGATTGGCAGCGGCACCACGACCGTTGCCGTCAGCGCCGCGCGTGGTGGCAGCTTCACTGGCGACGTGGCCCTCACGGTCGACGGTCTGCCGAGTGGGGTGACCGCGTCGTTCGCCCCCGCGGCGATCGCCGCGGGCAGTGCGAGCAGCACGTTGTCGCTCACCGTGACCACCAACGCGGCGCCGGGTACGTACGCGCTGACGGTGCGCGGCAGCGGAACGGGGGTGGCCGCGGCGAGCGCCGGTCTGACGCTCGTCGTGGTCGCGCCCGAGACGCCCGACTTCAGTGTGAGCGTGAGTCCGAGTGCGCTCAGCATTCAACAGGGACAGCAGGGCACGGCCACCGTAACCGTGACTCGCTCGGGTGGATTCAGCGGCACACTCGGGTTGCTCGTGGGCGGCACGCCGCTCGACGTCCAGGTGCAGCGGAGTACGGCGCTGATCACGGGCACGACCGCGACTGTCACACTCATTGTGCCTGTCACCGTGCCGGCGGGCACGTATCCGCTGACCGTTTCGGTGTCGGAATCGGCTGCGCTCACGCTCGTCGTCACCGCGCAGCCGACGGTGGGCGCGCTGACACTCTCGGCAACGACGGTGAACGCAACACAGACCGAACCCAGCGCGCCCGTCACGATCACCCTCGCGCGCTCACCGGGCATCACGGCGCCGGTGCAGTTCTCCATTGACGATCTGCCGGCCGCCGTGCAGGCGACGTTCTCGCCCAACCCGATGACGGGCAGCACGACGACGCTCGTGCTCACGCCAGGCGTGAATCACGGGCCCGGCGTCATCACGTTACGCGTGCGCGCCACCGTGGGCAGCGCGAGCAGCGTCGTTCCTCTCGTCTTCACCACCGGGGCCTTCGTACCGCCCGACTTCACCGTGGCGCTCGCGTCA
>JALOPN010000119.1 GCA_025453875.1 Gemmatimonadaceae bacterium
GCCGCGTTCTTCGCCGATGTCGCCAGTGACTGGGAGCGCACGCGTGATGCCCTCTACGGCGCGCGCACCGAGCTCCACCTGCTCGCGTCGCTCGCGTCGCCCACGTGGGTCGTGGGCGATCTCGGCTGCGGCACCGGCTCGCTCAGCGCGACGCTGGCGCCGCACGTCGCGCGTGTCATCGCCGTCGATGCGTCGGCCGCGATGCTCGAGGCGGCACGGGTGCGCACGGCCTCGCTGCCCAACGTGGAGGTGCGCGACGGCACACTCGAGGCGTTGCCGATCGCCGATGCGACACTCGACCTCGCGATTTGCGCGCTCGTGCTGCATCACGTCGCCGAACCACTCGGCGTGCTCCGTGACGCGCGACGCGTGCTGCGCGATGGCGGACGACTGCTCGTGCTCGACATGCGCGCGCACGCGCGCGAGGAGTATCGCCACCAGATGGGGCATGTCTGGTTGGGCTTTGATTCCGCCGCGCTGCAGCAGTGGTGCACGCAGGCGGGCTTTTCGAATGTTCGGCAGGTTGACCTGCCCGCCGATCCGACCGTGAGCGGACCGGCGCTGTTTGCACTCACGGCAACGGCGTGTGCCTCCGACGGGCGCACGCGTTCCCTGCAGGACCCACTCTGATGAGGATGACCGCAATGACCGTAGTGGCCGCGCCGGCGATGCCGGACAACGTGCGTACCATGGCCGGCGTGACCGGCGAGACCGATCGCCCGCCGTATGCGGTGCGTGATCTCGCGCTCGCCGAGTGGGGGCGCAAGGAGATTCGCCTCGCCGAAGTGGAGATGCCGGGTCTGATGGCGCTGCGCGCGGAGTACGGCGCGTCGCAGCCGCTCAAGGGCGCGAAGATCATGGGCTCGCTGCACATGACGGTGCAGACGGCCGTGCTCATCGAGACGCTCGTGCACCTCGGCGCCGACGTGCGCTGGGTGTCGTGCAACATCTTCAGCACGCAGGATCACGCCGCGTCCGCCGTGGTGGTCGGGCCGAACGGCACGGTGGCCGAGCCCAAGGGCACGCCGGTGTTTGCGTGGAAGGGTGAGACGCTCGAGGAGTACTGGTGGTGCACGGAGCAGGCGCTCACGTGGCCTGATGGCAGCGGCCCGAATCTCATTCTCGATGACGGCGGCGACGCGACGCTGCTCGTGCACAAGGGCGCCGAATACGAAGCCGCGGGCGCGGTGCCGGCGTTCGACAGCGACAACGAGCCCGAAGAGTGGGGCGTCATTCTCGATCTGCTGCGCCAGAGCCTCGCGATCGATCCCAAGCGCTACACCACGATGCTCGCCGGCATCCGTGGCGTGAGCGAAGAGACGACGACCGGCGTGCACCGTCTGTACGAGATGCAGCGCAACGGCACGCTCGCCTTCCCGGCGATCAACGTCAACGACGCCGTGACCAAGTCGAAGTTCGACAACCTGTACGGCTGCCGTCACAGCATCATCGATGGTCTCAACCGCGCGACGGACGTGATGCTCGCCGGCAAGGTGGTCGTGGTGTGCGGCTACGGCGACGTGGGCAAGGGGTGCGCCCAGGCGTTCAAGGGACAGGGCTCGCGCGTGGTGGTCACCGAGATCGATCCCATCTGTGCGCTGCAGGCGGCGCTCGAGGGGTATCAGGTGACGACGCTCGATGACATCATCGAGCAGGCCGACATCATCATCACCGCCACGGGCAACAAGGACGTGATCACGGTGGAGCACATGTCGCGCATGAAGGACAAGGCGATCATCGGCAACATCGGCCACTTCGACAACGAGATCGACATGGCCGGTCTCAAGAAGGTCGAGGGCGCGCGTCGCATCAACATCAAGCCGCAGTACGACGAGTTCGTGCTGCCGAACGGTCGCTCCATTCTCATTCTTGCCGAAGGCCGTCTGCTCAACCTCGGCTGCGCCACGGGCCATCCGTCGTTCGTGATGAGCGCGAGCTTCACCAACCAGGTGCTGGCGCAGATCGAGCTGCACAAGAAGGCCGACACGTACGAGAAGAAGGTGTACGTGCTGCCCAAGCACCTCGACGAGAAGGTGGCGCGTTTGCACCTCGAGAAGCTGGGCGTGAAGCTCACGCAGCTGACGCCGTCGCAGGCAGCGTACATCGGCGTCGAGGCGCAGGGTCCGTTCAAGGCCGAGCAGTACCGCTACTGAGTCGCCGCGCGCGAAACGCACACGGCCCCCGGCGACGCGTGTCGCCGGGGGCCGTGTCGCGTGGTAGCATGGTGGCATGCCCACACCACTCGACGCGCTGCGCGCGCGCTGTCTGGCGCTCCCCGAGGCGCATGAGGTCGAGGCGTGGGGCGAACCCACGTTTCGAATCCGCAACAAGCTGTTCGCCATGGTGGCGAGCCCGCACAACCATCATGGCGCGGGACGGTGGGCCGTGTGGCTGCACTGCGCGCCGGACAACCAGCGCGCCCTGATCGCGCTCGACCCGTCGCGTTACTTCTCGCCGCCGTACGTGGGCAAGAGCGGCTGGGTGGGCGTGTACATCGATCGTCGCCCACGCTGGCGCGACATCGAGCCGCTCATTCGGGACGCCTACAAGCGGGTGGCGCCGAAGCGGCTGGTGGTGACGCTGGAATGAAGCACCGCCTTGCACCTGTGTCTCACGCGTGATACATTCTGTGCATGGACACGGTCACTGTGCGCCAACTCCGGAACCAGGGCGGTCAGGTCCTCCAGCGAGTCGCGGAGGGTGAGACGCTCGTCGTGACCATGGACGGGGAGCCGATCGCGGAGCTGCGGCCGGTGCCCGGACGCGGCGTGTCCGCCGAAACGTTGCTGAAGCGGTGGCGCCACCTGCCTGCGATCGAGCCGACACAGCTGCGAGCGGATATCGATAACGCGCTCGATCCGTCGCTGTGATCGATCGCCCACGTCACCTCCGCGGGCTGCTGGATACCAGCACGGTCATCCAACTGCGTCGCCTCGACGACGCGCGCCTTCTCCCGCACGAGCCCCTGATCTCTGCCGTGACGCTGGCCGAACTCAGCGTGGGACCGCTGGTGGCCGCGACCCCCGAGGAGCGAGCCGCTCGGCAGGCGCATCTGCAGCAGGCAGAGGCCGACTTTGACGCGTTGCCATTCGATGCCGCCGCAGCGCGAGCGTTCGGACGCGCTGCGGCAGCGCTTCGTCAAGCAGGACGAAAGCCTGCCGCCCGCTCATATGACGCGATGATTGCGGCGACGGCGATGTCGCACGGGATTCCGCTCTTTACCTGCAATCCGAGCGACTTCGAGGGCATCGACGGACTGGATGTCATCGCGGTACCAGTCCCGACGCCGTGATGTGGAATGGGCGAAGCTCGCTGCTTCACCCGATGCCCCAACACATCATCCCGCGCGTCGCGCCAGACACTCGATCTCGACACGCGCGCCCAACGGCAGGCCCGCCACCGCGACCGTCGTACGCGCGGGATACGGCGCGCTGAAGCGCTCGGCGTAGGCCGCATTCATCGCCGAGAAGTCGGCCATGTCGACGAGATAGACGTTGCACTTCACGACATCGTCCATCGACAGGCCGGCGTCTTCGAGCACGGCTTGCAGATTGTCGAAGACGCGATGCGTCTGCGCGGTGACATCGCCATCGATCAGACGACCCGTGGCGGGGTCGATCGGCGTCTGCCCGGAGCAGAAAAGCTCGCTGCCGCTCCAGACGGCGTGCGAGTAGGGACCGATGGCGGCGGGGCCGCGGGCGCTGGCGTGGGCGTGGCGGGGCATGGGTGGCGTTGGCAGGAGACGAACGAACGGGACACCTCACGTTAGCGCGGCGAGCGGTGTGCGGCCAGCGCGTCGGGAACTCGCACGCGGTGCATGGACTCCCTGCAGACACACCGTCGTTCGTTTCTCACTGCCGGGACTGCCACCATGCGTCGCTTCACCACCACACTGCTCGCGTCGTTCACCATTGCCACGGCGCTCTGCGTCGCCTCCGCGGCCACCGCGCAATCCACGGCGGCACCTGCCACTGCGGTCGCCACGTCACCCGTGAACATCGACGCGAACGGCGTCGCACTGCACGGCTATGATCCGGTCGCGTACTTCACGATGGGCGCACCCACGGCAGGACGCGCCGAGTTCACCGCCGTGCACGCCGGCGCCACCTACCGCTTCGTGTCGGCCGCGCATCGCGCGACGTTTCTCGCCAACCCCGAGACGTACGCGCCGCAGTACGGTGGCTTCTGCGCCATGGGCGTGGCGGGCGGCGCGAAGTTCGACATCGACCCCGAGGCGTGGCGCGTGGAGAACGGCAAGCTCTACGTGAACAAGGATCGTCGGACGCAGCAGGTGTGGCTGCGCGACGTGCCGGGCAACATCGTGAAGGCCGATACGAAGTGGCCGACGGTGCGCACCACAGCGAAGCGCTGAGGCGTGATCACGACCCCATTACGGGGTCGTGACCACGGCGCGCCCTGCCGTCAGGATTTCCACGCCATCGGCGGGGGTGAAGCTCTCGCCACTGCGCAGTCCGGCCGCCGTGGTGAGAATCAGGGTACTCGTGCCGGACTGCAGCATCCATGCGGGATTCCATCCTGAGGCGCCGGTGAAGTCCGGCATCTCGAGACTGTAGTTGCTCCCGCCGAGGAACGCGGACGTGGCCGAGATGGTGATCGAGCGCCCGCTGCTGTTCTGCACGAACTGCACGGTGACCTGATCATCGTACTCGCTCTGCCATGCGCCCTGCACCCGCAGCCGCAGCGGTGCGCTGCCGAGTAGTTGCACCGTTGGCACCGCGAGCAACGGGCCGAACGTGCGTACGCCCGGCAGGCGCACATCGCGCGCGTAGGTGATGATCTGTCGCGGTGCGGTGACGTTGGTGGTGGCACCGAGGACCTGATGCAGATCGCTCGCTTCGCGAGCCGACGCCGGCAAGCCGACGACGCTCCGCGTGGTTTCGCGCGAGGCGTCGGACACCTGATGGGTGCCAACGAAGCCGTTGCGCGTGATGAGGCTGGAGGACACGGTGAACGAATCGGTGCCAAAGCCGTCCCAGAACGTGCCAAGGCGGGAGGGCGAGATCCATTCGGTCCCCTCCATATCGAATGGCGCCACTGGTGCACTGCTCGGCGTGAAATCACGTCGCAGGATCGCGCGCTCGTAGCCGTCGAAGGGCCCATCGCCACGGTAGCCACGGAACGCGAGCAGGTCGCCGGTGCGCTGTGGGACACCCGTGAGACTCCACGCGGTATTCGGCGCATCGATGAACACGCCGCGTCCACCGAAGAGCACGAGTCCGCTGCGCGGCACCGCGATCCCGGTGATCGTGCCGCTCAGTGTCGTGGTGGGGGGTGGTGTGACCGCGCACTCACCGGCGGCCGCCGCGAGCACTTCGTCAGGGCGCAGGTTGCGGACTTCGATGTGTGGTCCGTTGCTGCCTTGCACGACGAACGCCACCTGACCGGCCGACGGAAACGGAAACGTGTAGGTGTTCGCGGCACCCATGGCAATCACCGTCCACGGGCCACTCGTCCCGCTTCGCACCCCGAACCAGAGCGGCAACCGCGCGGGATTGCAGAAGCGCCACTGCACATTGCCGCCGGTGGCCGGCGCGTTGACGGTGAGCTGCAGCGTGGCAGTGCGCACACCCGACACGCCCGCGGCCGTGCCGGACACAACCAACGCGTAGATCCCTGGTGTGACCGCGCCCGTGGTCGTGATCTGGAGCGGGACAACGCTGTCACCGGACGCGGCTGTCGCGACGGTGGCCGAGACACCCGGTGGTGCACCGGACACCGTGAAGTTCACCGACCCGCTGAATCCACTCAGGCGTGTCACGCGCAGCGGCACCGACACCGCATTGCCAGCCGTCACCGCCGTCACCGGTGACGCGAGCGCCACGGTGAAGTCGGGCGGTACGAAGGCCCCGGTGGTGAAGACGAGAGGAACGACG
>JALOPN010000404.1 GCA_025453875.1 Gemmatimonadaceae bacterium
CATGCGTCGTCCGGGATCGCCCGGATGCGTGCCTTGACGGACGCCATGTCGGCGATTGCGGCGTCGAGCGCCGAGACGGCGGGGATTGTGAAGACGATCGAGGCGATCGCCTTCCAGACCAACCTCCTGGCCTTGAATGCGGCGGTGGAGGCCGCGCGCGCGGGCGACGCCGGCCGCGGCTTTGCGGTGGTGGCCGAAGAAGTGCGCGCGTTGGCGCAGCGCTCCGCCGATGCCGCTCGCACGACATCGGAGCTGATCGAACGCGCCTCGGCGAGTACGCGCGAAGGGGTGGCCTTGAACGCGGACGCGCGCGACGCGTTCGAGCAGATCGCCGCGCAGCTCACCGAGGTACGCAGCGTCGTCGCCGAGATCGCCGAAGCCGTCGCCGGGCAAGCCTCGAGCATCACGCAGATCAATGCGTCGGTCGAGGAGTTGAGCGAGGTGACGCAGCGATCGGCGGCGAACGCCGAGGAATCGGCCAGTGCGGCCACGGAGTTGGACAGTCAGGCCAACGCGCTGCAGGAGCTGGTCGGGTCGTTTCGGTTGGAGCAATCGGGCACCAGGGCGACCGGGCCGGCTGTGTCGCGGGCGAACGGTCAGTCGTCTTCGGTGCATGTCGATTCCGCGCCGATCGCTCGGGTGGTGCGCCGCCCTGTTCCTGCTCGCCGCCTGCAGTTCGGGTGAGGCACGTCCGCGCGCGTGGGGAACGCCTCGGCTGGCGTCGGGTGACGCCTGTCCTGTGCTCATCGGGCGCTATCTCGTGGACGATTCGCCCATCCCCTTCCACCTCGCCGTCCGACATGTGCGTGGCGGCGAGGGGCGGACGCCGGTGTCGTTCGCGGTCGACGATCAGGCCGATTCGATGCTGACCGTCTCCGTTCGGTACGAGGAGGGCGAGGACGGGCAGGCCATCCTGCGGCGTGGCAATCGGTGGGCCGGTGACTACTACTGCGACGACGGCTGGTTCATGGTGTCGATGGACGGCGGGTCGTCGCGCTGGCCGAACCTCGTGCGGCCGGGTGGGCACCCACCCAAGCGCGGTTCACTGCGCATTGCACCCGGGACGGAGGGTGCGTTGATCGGCAAGCTCGTGGGCCATTGGTTCGAGGGCTTTCAACCGTACGCGCCCGGCAGCGGCGATGGCATTCCCCTGCCGTGGACCTGGAAGTCGGCGCACGCGTGGTTGCGCACGGAGTCCTTCAGTCCCGCCACCTTGGCGCGCCTTCGGGCGCGACAGGCCACCGCGGGCGAGGCGCAGCGTGCGGCGCCGGAGACGGGCGTGGCGGCGAGCGCCGGCGTGAGCGACGCGATCGCGAACGATCCGGTGTGGCAGGCCAATCACGCGCTTGAACAGGGATTGCCCGCGACTGGGCAACGCGGGGCGATACAGCCCTGACGATTCGAGAGGGCGCTCACGCTCCCGATCGCGCGAGCACCTCGCGCGCGGCAAACCATCCCTGCGCGGTGGACACCTTCACGCCGCCAATCGCGGCGCCGTTGCCGGGCGCGTGCGTGCGGACATCGGTGATGGGATCACCCGCGAGTTCCAGCACGGACAGGTCCTGCGCCGACAACGCGCCGAGCCGCGCCTTCTGCGCGCGCGAGGCCGGTGCGTCGATGCGTGCGTAGTGCGGCGCGCCGAGCTCGGTGGCGAGCGCGCGGTAGCGTTCGCCCGGATCGCGTCCGGTGCGCGCGGTGATCTCGAGCGCGAGCAGGCCGGCGATGATGCCGTCCTTGTCGGTGGTGAAGACCGATCCATCACGCCGAAGGAACGTTGCACCGGCGCTCTCTTCGCCCACGAAGCCAAGCGAACCGTCGAGCAGCCCCGGCACGAACCACTTGAAGCCCACCGGGACTTCGTGCAGGGCCCGTCCGTGCTGCGCGACGACCCGATCGATGAGCGCACTGCTCACGATGGTCTTCCCGATGCCGATGTCGCTGCGCCAGGCAGGCCGATGCGCGAGCAAATAGTCAATGCA
Organism: Gemmatimonadaceae bacterium; assembly: GCA_025453875.1. Taxonomy (GTDB): domain Bacteria; phylum Gemmatimonadota; class Gemmatimonadetes; order Gemmatimonadales; family Gemmatimonadaceae; genus JAABRT01. Next base: position 1,980 of record JALOPN010000404.1, read on the forward strand.
GACGGCGAGATAGTGATTCGCCGGCAACAGTCCTCCCGATGCGGTCACGATGCCGTGGCGATCGTGATCGGTATCGGCCGCGATGATGACGTCGTACGCGTCGCGATGCTCCAGCACACCAGCCATCGCAAACGCACTCGAGGGGTCCATGCGAATCTGCCCATCCCAATCGCGCGTCATGAAGCGAAAGGTGCCATCGACCGTGGTCTCGAGGACGTGCAGCGGAAGTGACCAGCGTTCGGCGAGCTGTGACCAGTAGTGCACGCCGGCACCGCCGAGTGGGTGCACCGCCGCCCGCACACCGCTCGCGCGAATCACGTCGAGGTCGAGCACGTCACCGAGCGCGTCGACATACGCGGTGCGATAGTCGTGCACGGTGGCGCGCGCGCGTGCGCTGCGCACGCTGACACGCCGCACACCGCGCAACCCGTCGGCAAGCAACGCGTTCGCGCGCTGTTCGATCGCCTTGGTCGCGTCGCTGTCGGCCGGTCCGCCGTGGGATGGGCCACGTTGTGCGTGAGAATCGCGAACGACAGCGCAGGCGTCGGGACCCAATCACCGGCGGGTGCGATGCACACCGCAACATCGTTCGCCGCGAGCACTTCGAGCGCGGTTTCGTGCGCGGGCGTGGAAAGCGCGTGCGTGTCGGCGCCGAGGAACAGCGGTCCGGTGATCCCTTGTGCTGCACGATACTCGCAGATGGCCTGCGTGATCGCGAGAATGTGCGCTTCG
>JALOPN010000120.1 GCA_025453875.1 Gemmatimonadaceae bacterium
TGCTCGGTCATGCACAGGCTCCGACGAAAGGGGGGGATCGCGCGCGCCAATATTGCGCTTTCCCCTCCCGGACGCACTACTTGATCAGAGATTCCCTAGAGCGGCCAGTTCGAGTACATGGAGCGCGCCAAGGCCAAGATGCAGGTCGTCGTCCCCGCGACGCTTGCCCTCGTGTTCCTGCTGCTCTACTTCAATTTCCGAAACGTTGGTGAGACGCTGATCGTGATGCTCTCCATTCCCTTCACGCTCGTCGGCGGTGTCTGGTTTCTGTGGGCGCTCGACTACGATTGGTCGGTCGCGGTGACCATCGGATTCCTGGCGCTTGCCGGGGTGGCGGCAGAGACGGCGGTCATCATGCTGGTGTACCTCGATAGCGCGTGGAAGGAGCGACAACTCGCCGCGTCGGGGGCTGCCGGCGTTTCTGAGCTGTACGAGGCCGTGATCGAGGGTGCGGTCGAGCGGGTGCGACCGAAGATGATGACGGTCGCGTCGACGATGCTCGGGCTGCTCCCCATCCTCTGGGGCACAGGGACCGGCGCGAGCGTGATGAAGCGCATCGCAGCGCCGATGGTCGGCGGCATGGTGAGTAGCACGATGCTCACGCTGCTTGTCGTGCCCGCGACCTGGTGTTTGGTAAAGGAACGCGGGCTGGCCGAGTCACCTCCCGCCGGCGGCTTGAGTTGAACGCATGGTCGGATATATTCGCCGCACCAGCTGCTGGCCGCGCGCGCGCGACTGGAACAACCGCACCTCAATCGCGTAAAGTCGGAACTGGCACGGCAGATGTATCTCCTGCCGTGGGAGGCGCAGATGTCAAGAGGATTCTCATTATCCGGACGCCTCTGACCGGCTCGGAGTTGGCATCGGGCCCCAATGCCGAAACGCGCAAACGCCGCCGCCCACGAAGGTCGAACATCCGCTTTCTCAAGACTGCACATGCATCGAAAGACTCACTGGGAAGAAGTCTACGCGACCAAGGCATCCGACGAGGTAAGCTGGTTTCAAGCCGAGCCCACGCTTTCACTTGCGCTCCTGCAAGAGGTTGGAAGCGGGGCTTCATCCACCGTCATCGACGTTGGCGGCGGGGACTCGAGGTTCGTCGACGCGGTGATTGCGGAGGGGCTCGGGCACGTCACAGTGCTTGATATCTCGCGCGCGGCGCTTACGCGCGCGCAAACGCGTCTCGGCACTCGTGCCGATGATGTCACGTGGCTTGAGGCCGACATTACGCAGGTCGCATTGCCCGCCAATGCCTTCGACGTGTGGCACGACCGCGCGGTCTTTCACTTTCTCACCGAACCGCTTGACCTTGCCCGCTACGCGGCCGCCGCGGCAACCGCAGTACGGTCTGGCGGCGCGCTTCTCATCTTCACCTTCGCCCCGGATGGGCCGACCCGCTGCAGCGGTCTGGCCACCGTTCGCTACGCGCCCGAGGAGATCGCCGAGGAGCTGGGAGATTCCTTCGAGTTCGTGAGAGGCTTCGCGATGATCCATCACACGCCGTCGGCTCGCGAGCAGCGCTTTTCCGTCGCGGTGCTGCGACGCCGGTAGGCGCAAGCGCGTACATGGCACACGGGTGTCCTTAGAACCCGAAGCGCACCCCCCCGTTCACCGTGAACCCCACCAGCTCCGTCCACGCGTCGGTGGACCATCGACCACCGCGCCCCCGTGCCGGCAGAAGCAGCGGATCGACACGCGTCTGCCGCACGTTCGTAAGATTTTCGAGGTTCACGAACAGTCGCGCTACACCGGCACGCGTCTCGAAAGCGCGCTCGCCGAGCAGCCCCACCAGCACATACGGGCGGCTCTCGGCGCGAAACGGGTTTGTTTCGCGGTCGAGCGATTGGCGCCCTGTGTAGTACACCTCGAGGCCGAGGCGACTCTTGCCCTCCTGCTCGATGCTCGCCACGAACGTGGCCGCGTGACGCGGCGTGAGTGGCACCTCGCGGCGCATGCACAGACCGCCAGTTACTTGGTCGGGATCGCACTCGGTCGAGCGCAAGTACGCATAAGTAGCCGTCACCCGAAGCGCCGTTGCTTCATCCCCATCTTCACGCGCTTCACCGAGCGTGCGGACCAACCGCGCAAGCAGCTCCGTCCCCCACGTCCGTGTGGGAGCGGGCGCCGTAATCAGCGCCAAGCGGCTCGCGCCACTCGCGGTCACGCCGTCGGCGGCACGCGCCTGCAACGGGTCCCTCAGGTGCGAGACGAAGGCAGTGCCATTCACTTCGAGGGTGCCCCATGACAAGGCAAGCGGGCCACCCACGTCGACCGAGCCGCTCCGCACCCGCTCTGCACGAAACGCCGCGACTCCGGCGGCCGTCGGCACCACGGGGCCGAGCCCGACCGCCTCGACCTCTTCCACGAGCGGCGTGGGCGCGAACAAACCCGTGCCTCCGGACACTCGCGCCGTCCAACGCGCGAACGCGCCGTCGGAGCGTGAGCGAACAAGCATCGACACGCGCGGATTGACGAAGGTGCCGTACACATTGTGCACGTCCACGCGGGCGCTCGACGACAGCGACAACCACGCCGTGGGATCGATATCCACTTGGGCGAAGGCGGCGGGGCTATTGAAGATGTAGTCCCAGCCACTCACCGTGGTGTTGCGATATGCATCCTGCTGGAACGCCGCGCCCGCCACGTACGTCGCGCGACCGCGTTGCACCGCTACGGAGGCTTCACCGAACCACGTGCGATGCCGGTCTTGTTCACGCACCTCGCCAAAGCGGTGCCCGTGCTGCTGCTCCGTCAACGATCCCCGCAGGGTCATAATGGCGCCGCGCAGCGGGCGCAGTGCCGCAGGGGTGGTGGAGTCGGTGAGCGCCCAGCGCGCGAGGGCACCCACATCGCCGCGGCGCAGGCGCAGCGCTTCTGCGAAGCTCGCCCCGCCGGGCAACACACCCGCTCGCATCGTTCCACCCGTGCGATCCTCGGCGGTGTAGCCGCCGGTGAAAAACGCCGTCCGTCCACGCCCATCGTCGTAGAACAATCGGGGGCGCACGGCCGCGCGTTCGTATCCGGGCACGTCGGTCCAGCCGTCGGCATCGAGATCGTTGCGCTGCTGGCGATGCAGCCCCGTCAGCAACGTGTACCCCCAGCGCTCGCTCAATGGACCCGTGAAGAATGCCAGCGCGTCGCTGCCGCCGCGCGAGGTCTGGTTGAGCAGTGCCGTATGCTCGCTCTCGCTGGCAGGTCGACGGCTCATCAAGTTGATCACCCCACCGGCCCCCCCCGAGTAAAGACCGGTCGTACCCTTGAGGACTTCCACGCGGCTGAGGTCGATAGGGGTTTGCAGCAACGAGAAACCGCCGCCGTCACCAGCGAGCGGCAGTCCGTCGGTCAGGAGCAAAGCGTAGCGACCGCGAAGTCCCTGCACTCGTACATTCGCATTGCCAAGTGATGGGTTGGTGGTTTGGACGCGCAGGCCACCCGTCTCGGCGAGCAGCATCTGAATGGACGCGGGGCGCATGGCGAGCTTCTCGCCAACTTCTTCCTCGTCCACCACCTCCACGCGAATTGGCGTGTCATCCACCCGGCGCTCGGCACGCGTGGCGCTCACGACAAACGTTTCCACTTCTTCGGCGAGGGACTCGAGCTGCACCACCACGCTTGTGTCCTGCGCCGCGCGTAGCCTCAGCGAGAGTGTGTCGGGCCGAAATCCGAGGCGCGAGACAAGGAGCCGACGCACGCCGGCCGGTAGACGCACGACGCCACGGCCGCTCCCATCCGTTCGCGCGCCAAGAGCACGGCCGGCCGCGTCGGTGGCGTCAAGCGAGCGTACGACCGCCGCGCCGGCCGGATTCGTCTCGTGCTGTACCAGGATGCGAACCGTCGCGAGCGAATCGCGGTTGGGGGGCACTCCGGCTTGAGCGGCCAATGGGCGCGCGGCGACCAGCAGAAGCGCCAGCGAAATGATGCGACCAGCTATGGGAAACATGATTACGAGGGGGCGACGGGAGGCGAGCGGGCTGCGGTCCTTGGTCATCTTGGCTGTGAGCGGCGGAACATGGCGCAGGCCCCCCGCGACGATACACCTTGTAGCAACTTCAAGGTCAACCCTCCTCCCGCTGACGTGCACCCGATGGCCGCCCCGACGATCCCGCCTCCCGACGGTGCCGAATTCAGCATTGGTGCGCTCGCCACCCGTACTGGCACGACGGCGGAGACCATCCGCTACTACGAGCGCATCGGGCTGCTCCCTGCTCCGGCCCGTGCAGGCAGCGGGCGCTATCGGCGCTACGATGCCACCGATGTGGACCGCCTCGCGTTCATCCGGCGGGCTCGCGAGCTTGGCTTCTCGATTGAGGAGGTGGGCGAACTCCTGGGCCTTGCCGGCGACCCGCATCGACCGTGCGCCGATGTCGACCGGTTGGCCCGCGCGCATCTGGCAACCGTCGACGAGAAGCTCCGGCAGCTCAGTACGCTCCGCGACGAATTGCAGCGGGTGATCGGGCAGTGCGCGGGGGCGACGCAGATGGTCGACTGCCGCATTCTCGGGGCGCTGAGGGCCCAGGGTGACCGATACCGAGGTACGCTCACTGCACAGACGGAGGCGCGCGCAGATGCAGAGCGCGATCGGTGAAGGTTCGTCGCGTGGGCGCACCGGCCCCACCAAAGTCGGCTCACGGCCATTGCCGCCCGCGGTCGAAGGTGTTCAGGATTCTGTGTGTGACGCCATACTTCCCGAACGGAGGCAGGCATGGCTCGACCCCGCAAACCCAAGCCCGCGTCGCGGATTGACGACGCCGTGATCGATCAGCTGCTTGCTGGTCGGCCGCAGGGCCGGGGCGTATTCCGTGAAGATGGCCTGATCCGTGAGCTCACAACGCGCCTCGCGGAGCGCGTGCTGGCCACGGAGCTGGACGTGCAACTCGCCGATCCCGACCAGGTCGCCGCGGGCAGTCACCGCAAGGGGACGTCCGCGAAGACGGTGCCGTTCGCCGAGGTGCGCGTCGTGCTCGACATCCCGCGCGACCGGCACGGCCAGTTCGATCCGGCGCTGATTCCGAAGTATGCGCGACGCTTTCCGGGCTTCGATGACAACATCGTGGCGCTCTACGCCCGCGGCATGAGCACGCGCGACATCCAGGTGCATGTGCGCGAGCTCTACGGCGTCGAGGTCTCGCCCGCGCTCGTCTCGGCGATCACCGACGGCGTGCTCACGGAGGTCAGCGCGTGGCAGCAGCGGCCGCGCGAGTCGACCTACGCCGTGGTGTTCTTCGACGCGCTCCGCGTGAAGATCCGGGATGAGGGCGCGGTGCAGATGAAGTCGGTCTACCTCGCCATCGGCATCACCTGCGCCGGCCAGAAGGAAGTCCTCGGCCTGTGGCTCGAGCAGACCGAAGGGGCGAAGTTCTGGCTGCGCGTGATGACCGATCTCCAGGGGCGCGGGGTGCAGGACGTGCTCATTGCCGTCGTCGACGGCCTGAAGGGCTTCCCCGAGGCCATCACCGCGATCTTCCCGGACACGCTCGTGCCGACGTGCATCGTGCACCTGCTGCGGTACAGCCTCGAGTTTGCGTCCTGGAAGGAGCGCAAGGCGCTGGCGGCGGCGCTGAAGCCGCTCTACACGGCGCTCAATGCCGAGGCCGCGGCGGCGGCACTGGAGGCCTTCGCGGCGGGGTCGTGGGGTGAGCGCTATCCGCCCATCGTCGCGAGCTGGCGGCGGAACTGGGCGCAGGTCATCCCGTTCTTCGCGTTCTCCCCCGCCGTACGACGCATCATCTACACGACGAACGCGATCGAGCGTCTGAACCGTCAGGTGCGGAAGGCGATTCGGAACAAGGGGCATTTCCCGAGCGATGAGGCCGCCATCAAGCTCATCTTTCTTGCCCTGCGGCAGGCCGAAGCGAAGTGGCAGCGG
>JALOPN010000121.1 GCA_025453875.1 Gemmatimonadaceae bacterium
CCTCACGCGCCCCGACGCGCCCTTTCGCCCGCTCTGGAGCGAGTTCGACGATCACTTCCAGTTGATCGATCATGTGGACGGACGCCTGCTCCTCGAGACCACGCTCGACGCACCGAACGGACGCGTCATTGCGGTCCCGACCGACTCGCTCGCTCCCGCGCAGTGGGTCACCGTGATCCCCGAGGCGGCCGAACCGTTGCAGGAAGTCGCCGTGGCCGGCGAGTCGCTCATCACCACTTCGCTCGTGCACGCCATGACCCGCGTGCAGTCGTACGCGCTCGACGGCCGCAACGCACGCACCCTCGAGCTGCCCGGACTCGGCACCGCCGTCGGGTTCGATGGGGACGATGACGCGAGCGAACTCTTCTACACGTTCACCTCGTTCACCGCACCGCCCACCGTCTATCGGCTCGACGTGCGCACCGGCGAGAGCCACGTGTGGAATGCGCCGACGCTGTCGTTCGATCCGTCGCGCTTCACGGCGCGCCAGGTGTTCGTCACGAGTCGCGATGGCACACAGGTGCCGCTCTTTCTCGTGCACCGCAGCGACCTGGTGCTCGACGGCACCAACCCCACCATTGTCTATGGCTACGGGGGATTCAACGTGCCGCTCCTTCCGCAGTTCAGCGCCGCGCGCATCGGCTGGCTCGAACAGGGCGGCGTGTTCGCGCAGGCGTGCTTGCGCGGCGGTGGCGAGTACGGCGAGGCGTGGCACCAGGCCGGCATGAAGGCCAACAAGCAGAATGTGTTCGACGACGCGATCGCGTGTGCCGAGTGGCTCATCGCGGAGCGCTACACCAGTGCGTCACGCCTCGCCGTACAGGGCGGATCGAACGGTGGCCTGCTCGTGGGCGCCCTCATGACACAACGCCCCGACCTCTTCGCCGTCGCGCTGCCGTCGGTCGGCGTGCTCGACATGCTGCGGTTTCACAAGTTCACGATCGGCTGGAACTGGATCGCCGACTACGGCTCGAGCGATGATCCGGCGGAGTTTCCGTTCCTGCACGCCTACTCGCCGCTGCACAACCTGCGTGACGGCGTCGCCTACCCGGCCACCCTCATCACCACGGGCGATCACGACGATCGCGTCGTGCCCGCACACTCCTTCAAGTTCGCCGCGCGCCTGCAGGCCGCACACGCGGGACCGGCGCCCGTGCTCATTCGCATCGAGACGCAGTCCGGACATGGTGCGTCGTCGCTGACCAAGGCGATCGACGAACTAGCCGATGTCTACGCCTTCCTCTTCGCGAACCTTGGGCTTGAACCGCGATTCGACGCGCCGTTCGATCCGCCGCCGGCGATGCGCGCGTAACGGCGCTCGTTGGCCTGCGCCGCCGTGTGCAGCTCCACCATGGGCGCGGGATAGGCCACCGGCTCACGCGACTGCTCGGGCCGGTGCGCGAGGGCTGGCGGCAGGTGCGCGAGTTCCGGCAACCAGTGCCGAATGAACGTCGCATCCGGATCGTAGTCGAGCGCCTGCTTGTACACGTTGAAGAAACGAAAGCCACGCACGTCGTGGCCCACGCCGGCAACGTACTGCCAGTTCCCCCAGTTGCTGGCGACATCGTAGTCCACGAGCCACGACTCGAACCACGCGGCGCCGCGGCGCCAGTCGATGCCGAGGACACGCGTGAGGAAGCTCGCCACATTCTGACGCGCGCGATTGCTTGTGAACCCAGTGGCCCGCAGTTCGCGCATGGCCGCGTCCACGAGGGGGAAACCGGTCGTACCCGTGGTCCACCGCTCGAAATCGGCGCGCGCATCGGCGTCCTGCAGATCGCGCCACGGAAAGCGCAGCCCCTGCACGCCGCCGCGCGCGAACAGACGCGTCCCCTCCTGCTCGGCCACGAATCGGAAGTAGTCGCGCCAGAGCAGCTCCACCACGAGCCAGTGCGTATCGTCGTTCCGCACGCGCGTGCGCTCGTACCGCACCACGTCGGCGTGAATGCGACGCGCCGAGACGCACCCGAGCGCGAGCCATGGACTGAAGTGACTGCTGTCGTTTGGCGCGAGCAGTCCGTTGCGCGTCTGCTTGTACGTGCGGAGCGCATCGGCCGTCCACGTCCACGCGTCGAGGCGTTCCAGACCCGCCGTTTCGCCGCCACGTGGTACGAAGAGCTGGCGGGCGTCGGCCTCGGGTTCCGTCAGGCCGAGCGACGCGAGCGTTGGCAGCTCACCGGCGTCGAGCCCCACGGGCAGCGGCGGCAGTGCCGTGGGCGCCGGCAGCGGCTCCCGGATCGTGACCTCACGTTCGACCACGCGACGAAACGCGGTAAACGTTTCCGGCAGATCGGCGACATCGAAGGGAAGATCCTCGCCATGCACCAACGTATGCCCCGACCAGATGCGCAAACCGATCCCGTCACGCTGCAGCGCCGTCGCGACGCCGTACGTGACCGCGTCCTCTTCACTCGTGACTTCGGCATGCGCGTGAATCGCGGTCGCGCCGATCGCTCTCGCCAGGGCCGGCAGCACGGTCTCCGGGTGACCAACCCGCACGACGAGGTCCCCACCGAGCGACCGCGCACGACCGCGCAGATCCTGCAGTGATTCCAGCAGGAAGCGCGCGCGGAACGGTCCGGCCTTCGGGACCCCCAGACGGGCGTCGAGTGCGAAGTGGCGCGGGTCGATGCAATACACCGGCACCGCAGGGCGCCCGTCGCCGAGCGCCGCACGCCACGGCGCATGATCGTGCAGTCGAAGATCGTGGCGCAGCCACACGAGGACGGGCGCGCGGGAAACGGGACGCGTGGACATTGCGCTGTGAAGCGCGAGACCCGTCGCGGTGGTTCCCGGCGCTCGATGGAAGCGTCAGGGTCCGTCGAGCAGGCGCGCCACGCGGGTCAGATACTCGCGCGCCTCGAACGGCTTCTGCAGCACCAGTTCGCCGTGCTCCTGCAGCCACTGGTCCTCGAATTCGTCGCCCACCTGTCCGGTCACGAAGAGAAAACGGGTCGCCAGTTCGGGTCGATGGGCGAGGACCCACGCGTGCAGCGCGAAGCCCGATTCACCCGGCATCTTCACGTCCGAGATCACGGCGCGGAATGCGCCGGCCTCCAACGCGTCCCGAGCGGCCGCCACGCTCGACACCATCACCGGCGTCACGCCGAGACGCGCGAGCAGTCGGCGATGCAGCGTCTGCAGATGCGATTCATCTTCGACGACGAGAATCCGGTCGTTCGGTCCGGCGGCGCGCAGTGGGAGTGGCGTCGCGCGCGATGGCGTGTCAACGGTGATGCTCGCGGCATCGGTCAGTGGCTCACGAACGAAACGCAAACGGAAGCGGGCACCGTGCGGGCTTCGATTCTCTGCGGTGATGCTGCCACCGAACGACTCCATGAAGCGTTGCACGAGGGCAAGCCCCAACCCGGTGCCTTCACCGACGCCCTTCGTCGTGTAGAACGCCTCGAAGATGCGCGCTGGCTCGCTCAGGCCGGGTCCGTCATCATCGAACAGCACCTCCACGGCCTGATCCGTGGCTTCGACGTGCACACGCAGCGTGCCGCCGGCGCGCCCCTTCATGGCATCCAGCGCGTTGTTCACGAGGTTGAGCAACACACTCTGCAGATGCTGCCGTTCAGCGCGGACTGCGACAGGTGGCACCGGGGCAATCATGAGTACGAGCCCGGCATTGGCGAAGGCGAACCCGCGAAGTTCCGACACGATCTGCAGCGCATCCGGGAGCGAGACCGGCCCGAGCTGCGTCTCCCCGCGCCGAGAGAACTGCAGCAGACTGCGCACCAGCAATCGCATTCGACGTGCTTCGCGCACGATCGGCTCGGCAAACTCGTCACGCAGCGGTGCGCCAACGCTCGGCGGGAGCTCGGCGAGCCGTGCCGTGAGCAGTTCGCCGTAGCCCAGCACGCTCGCCAGCGGATTGTTGATTTCGTGCGCGAGGCCCGCCGTCATGCGCCCGAGTGCACCGAGCTTCTCCGACTCCACCAACTCGTCCTGCGCGGCGCGCACGCGCACCAGCGCCTGCGAGAGCTCGGCATTGCGTGCTTCGAGTGTCGTCCGCGCTTCCTGCAGCGCGGTCGCCATGCGATTGAAGGACGCGCCGACGGCATCGAACTCGGCGACCCCCGATGGCGGCACCGGCTGCGAGAGATCGCCCGCCCCGACCCGTTCCGTGGCGCGCCGCAGTGCTTCGAGCGGTGTGAGGACGTGCCGCCGCACCAACGAGCGCGCGGCCGCGAACTGACCGAGCACGACCGTGAGCAACAGCACGACGCCACCCACGGCGACCTGCGTCAGCGCCCGCGACTGCGCGTCGACGATCATGCGCAGCTCCGTCTCGCGGGTGCGCACGAAGGCCTCGAGTTGCGTCACGAGCGACAGCGCATGCTCGAGCGCCTCGTCGGCCGCGAGCGGCTCGACGCCCGACTGCGCATCGCGGAGGAAGATACGGCTCGCCGAGACTTCCATGCGCAGATGCTCCTCCTTCACCCGATCGATGCGCAGCCGCTCTTCGGCGGGCAACGCGCGAAAGAGATACCCGCGCAGCCCCTCGTACACGGTTCGTCCGGCCGCCTCGTACTCCGCGCGCCACCGCTCCGAGCGCGCCGCATCCGGGGCGGTGATCGCTGCAAGCTGGCGCATCACCCCGCGTGTGATCTCGTTGGCGATGCGTTGTTCCTCGAGTCGCGCTCGACCCGCCTCACCCAGTTGCTGTTGCCGCACGAGTCCGATCCCGGCCAGCCCGAGCCCGAGCGCGAGCCCGGCGATCGTGAGCAGCGCCGATCCGCGCGCGATCAACTCGCGCAGCGATCGTGATCGACGCGATGCGTCGCTCACCGCACGGGCTCCGTCATGCGCAGCACGAATGGGCGCTCCGGATCGCCCTCAGGTGAGAACTGCAGCGGACCACTCACCGCCGCGTAGGCGGCACGTTCGCGACCCAGCGAGGCGACGTACGCGCGGACCGCTTCACCGGTGGTTGCCCCCTCGGCCACAGCCTGGAGCAGGAGGCGCGTCGCGTCATACGTCAGCACGTCCGGTCCCGTCGCCATGCGCCCGGTCCGCTCCGCAAAGCGCCGCGAGAAGGACTGCAGCGCGGGCGTCGCCGACATGTCCACGAAGTCGACATACGAAACATGCTGCCACAGCGCGCGTGGCACCGTGGTGCGTTCCCACGACGAGACGGCATCACTGCCGATGATCGGCAGCGTGGGTCGCGCCGCGCGTACGCCGGACAGGTACGCCGCGAGCGAGGGCGAGCTGCCGAGGAAGACGAGCACATCGGGACGCGCATCAACCACCGCGCGCACGATGTCGGCGATCGCCTCCGGCCGCTGCTCATCTTCGGCGTGCGGGACGTCGAGCACGACGTCAAGCGGACTGGTGTCGAGCGACGCCCGCAGAATCGTGCGCAGCCCACGTCCGTAGTCATCGTTCACATAGAGCAGCGCAACCCGTGCGCCCGCCTGGAACTGCCGACACACCACCTCGCAGAGGAAGCGTGCCTGCCGATCGTCCGGCGGCACCATGCGATAGCTGTACGATCCTGCCTGCGAATACAGCACCGACGTCGCGGTCGGACTGAGCTGCAGCACACGCGCCTCATTGTAGAGCTGCGAGGTCGCCAGACTCGCACTGCTGGTCACGTGCCCGACCACACCGACGAGACCGGGCGACTTGAGAAAACGCGTCGCGATCGCGACCGCATCCGTGGCGGCGTTCGAGTTCGACTCGACCACGACGGTGTCGAACGCCACGTCCGGTCGTTCCTGCTGCGCGTCGGCGATGGCCATGCGCGCCGCATCGAGGTACCCGCCAGCCGACGCGATGGCAATCGTCGGCGTTGGCGGGGCCTCGCAGGCGAGCACCCCGAGCGCGACGAGCCACGTGAAGA
>JALOPN010000122.1 GCA_025453875.1 Gemmatimonadaceae bacterium
CGCGACCCCTGGGGTATGTGCACGGTCTGGCGTCATGGGACCAGGTGTTCGACGGACTGTTCTTCCTGGCCGACATGCAGCCGGCGACGGCGGCGCCGTGAGCGTCACCGCCCGCCGATCACCTTCGTGTTGTTCGAGCGGTTGCGATCAATCCACAGGTACCGTGGGTCTACTTCGACTGTCGCCGGCGCGACCGATCGGGTGACGCGTACCTCGAACCGACCTGCCGCGTCAGTGCGGGTCGGGACACGCTCGGTGCGGATGGGTGTCGACTCGCTTGACGACGCCGCGCGCAGTGCCACTTCGATGTTCAGGTTCGAGACGCCGCGATCGTCTGCATCGCGTGTCACCCGACCGGTAACGGACACCGTCACCGAATCGCCACGCCACGTCAGTGTCGTCGAGTCGATGCGCAGGTCGTAGACAGCGCGCCCTTCCATCCACTCCGCGATGAGCAAGGAGTCGTGCGCGCTGTGCGCCTCGGCGTCGAGCGCCTGTCGCAACGTGCTGGAGGTGGCGGCGCCGAACGCTCCGCCCTCGGTCGCAAGGACGCGTCGCAGGGCGCGCGTCATGGCGGCGTCGCCCAACTGCGCGTGCAGCGCGTTCGCGGCGATCGCCGCCTTGCCATAAAACAGATAGTCGTCGGTGTAGGGCGCGGCAGCGAGCGACGGCTCGGCATCGCCAGCGTACGCACGACCCGCGAGATAGCGATCATGGTCGAAGGCAAGCATGGCTGGCAGGGCGTCCTCTCCATGCACCTCGGCTACGACACGCTGCTCGGCATACTTCGCGAGCCCTTCGACCAGCAACGCCGCGCCCTCCACGTCTGCCGGTGTTACCACGCCGCCCCACCACTGATGCGCCACTTCGTGACCGATGCGCCGCCGCAGCAGGTCCACGCCTTCATACCGAGCGTCGAGTCGCAAGCCGCGGTCTTCGGTGAGCAGCAAGGTTCCGGGCATCGCGACGGCCCCGAAGCCCCAGCCAGTGGGCAGCTCCACGAGCCGCAACGTGCGGTGCGGGTACGGTCCGAAACGTGAGACGAGCTGCTGCAGCGACAGCGTTGCGGCGTCGAGCACGCGCGCGACGTTCTCGTGATGTGTCGGGTGATACCAGAGCTCGACCGACGTGCCCCCGACCGTGCGGCGCTCCCGCGTGTACCGACCCGCCACGATGGCAAGACGAGGTACGGTGAGCTGATCGAGCGTGTACTCCACGATTCGCTCAGCATCCACGATCGTCTCACGACGCAGTTCGCCCGTGCCGATCGCCTGCAGTGCGCTGTCCGTGATGATCACCAGACGCGATGTCATCCACGCGCGTGGTGGACCCATGCGGCGCTGGCGTGCCAACAGATCGGCCGTGTCCGCACGCGCGACGAGCTGCGGCGTTGCCGGGCCGAGCGCGAATCGCGCACGCTGCGCCGAATCCGCGATTTCGAAGCGCCCCTGGTAGCCCGGCAGCGGCAGCAGATCTTCCGCCGTGAGGTAGCTCCCATTGCTCGTGAGCAGCCGGTCGTAGCCCGATGCGCGCGGCGTTGTACGGTCAAGCACCAGCCGATAGCGCAGCTCGACGGATTCGCCCGTGCGAAGTGGTGCGGAGAGCGGCACCGCATACATGGGATACCGCGCGTGCGGCTTGATCGCGGCCGTGCCGGCCACCTCGACGGTGCGCACGATTGCCTCGCGATCGAAGGCAAGCCAGACGGTGTCGATGGAACGCTCGTCGGGATTGTGCAGTCGCAGGCGCCCGGTGACTTCGGCGCGCGGCGCGCCCGACATCAGTCGCGCTTCGACGTCTGCGTGCGTGATGCGCGGGTGCGCACGCGCATGCAGCGCGCGAAAGCGCTGCTCGTAACCAGCGCGCCACTCGAGCGACGCGTCACCGCTCAACCAGCGGTCGCCCGCCCACGTGGTCTGCCACATGCCGATGATGACCACGCCGGTGAGGAGGCTCACACTCGCAAGCGTGCGACGCCACGACCGATGACTGGTGTCGCGCAGACGGCGGAATCGATGGCGCCGCGTGTCGCCGACGGTGCGCGGCCGCACGCCCCACGCCACCACGAGCAACCACGTCGCGATGACCGACCAATAGCTCATGAAGACGATGTGCGAGCGCCACGACGGACCGAAGCCATCGAGGTCGGACCAGCGGACGGGGGGCGCATCCGGGAATCGGGTCATGGGATGCTCGAGGCCGACGCTGGAGCCGGTGAGATACAGCGCGAGCAAAACCAATCCGGCGCCGAGTCCACCCCAGCGTGTGCCGACGATGGCGTGCAGTGCGCCGAACGCGACCGTCCACAGCAGGAGTGGCCACGCGGTGACGAGTGCGTGCATCGCGTAGACGCGTGCGTCGACCGCGACGCCGCCGAGCGTGAGCTGCACACCGATGGCCACGAGCACCGCACCGCACAGCCCCAGCAACACGATGACGAAGAGCGCGAGCAGGCGCGCAATCAGCGTGACACCGTCACGGTACGGTGTGGCATCGAGCACCGTATTGAAATGCGTGATGCGCTCGCGCCACATGACTTCACTGGCGATCCACACGAGTACGAAGACACCGAGCACCCCGACGGGCTCCGTGGCGCGACGCGCGAGCAGCGCACTCGTGGGGAGCAATCGGGTGCCGAACTCTCCTGCACCCAGATTCTGTAGCAGCTCGATCGTGACAACGACGCACAGCCCGAGCAGCAGCACCCGAATGGGCCAGCTGTTGGCGAGCAGTCGCAGTTCGAGTGCGAGCGTGGACGACAACTCGGCGCCGACGCTCGTGAGGCCAGGGGAGCGTGGACGATACGCGGATGCGTCGGGTGTGGCCTGCACCCCGGTTGCGTCCGCGTGAGGCATGCGTGCGCGCGCGCTACGGCCGCGCGTCGCGCGAAGGCCGTCGCGCGCATCGAGCCGCACCGCTGCGACCCCCGCGACAAGAGCCACCGCCATCCAGAGCGCGCGGTTGTGGAGCACGTGGCCAGAGACCTCGACGAGGTCGCGGCCTCGTTCGACCTGCGTCCAGTAGCGCGTCTGCTCGAACACCGCCGAGAGGCCGAACGGATCGAGCTGGGCCGCCCGAGCCAGCGCCTCTGGTGTCGCAGGTGCGCCCCCCGCGAAGATCGGTGAGGCGACCGCGAACGCGGTCAACATGTACACGGCGAACAGGCCAACGGCACCAACGTAGGTGGCCATTGCGGTGCGGCCGATGGATGCGATGCACACGAGCAGGGCCGTCGCGAACACGACATTGGGCAGGACCAGCAGCAGGTACGGTTGCAGGTACGTCGTGAACGCGAAGGGCCCCATGCGTGCGGGCACGGTGAACACGAAGGGCGCGATCGCGAGCGCGACCGTGGCGACACCAAAGACGAGTGCGCCCGTGAGTGCCACGACGGCGCCTCGCACCAGTAGAAGGCGAGTGGATCCCGTGGGCTGCACGCGGATCAGCGCGAGGAACCCGTGTTCGTGGTCGCGCAGGACGGCGTGTACCGTGAAGAGGGTCTGCGTCACGAGCGCCCACAACGAAAGCAGACCGAGCGATTGCGTGACGGCGATTGGCGCGTTCACGGGAATGCCCGCGGCGCCATATCGCGTGGCGACCATCGTGGCGGCGACTGCCGAGAGGGCGAGTGCGGCGACCCACACCGAGACGCGACGCCACTGATACCGCAGTTCGAAGCGCAGCAGCGCGGCATGGTCGATCGTACTCATGTGCGCACCACGGGCATCGCGCGTTCGGCTGTCAGCGCGCTGAGGTACACGTCCTCGAGGTCAGGCGCCACCCTCGTGAAATCGCTCGATGGCGCGACGTCACCGAGCACGCGCAGTCGGATCGCCCCGGCGACGCGTTGCGTGGAGAGCAGACGTTGCGGTGCGGTGATGACGGGCGGGGTCGTGCCGCGCGGCACGGTACTCGTGAAGATGCGGTCCTCGAGCTCGCGAATGAGGTCATCTGGTGATCCCTCGCGCACGATCGCTCCATCGTGCAGAATGGCGAGGCGCGAACAGAGTTGCCGGACGTCTTCGACGATGTGCGTGGAGAGCAGCACCACGACGGAGTCGCCGATCTCCGCGAGCAGGTTGTAGAAGCGTGTGCGTTCGACCGGATCGAGTCCCGCCGTGGGTTCATCCACGATGAGCAGCTGCGGATCGCCGAGCAGCGCCTGCGCGACGCCGAATCGCTGGCGCATGCCGCCCGAGAAGCGGCTGACCGCCTGATGCCGATGTGACCAGAGATTCACCTGCGCGAGCAACGCGTGCACCTGCTCGCGTCGTTCGGTGCGATCGGTGAGTCCCTTGAGGACCGCGAGGTGCTCCAGCAGGACCAGCGCGGAGATCCCGGGATAGACCCCGAAGTCCTGCGGCAGATACCCAAGTCGTCGGCGGTGGGCCGCGGGGTCGGCGGCGATGTCCGTGCCGTGGAAGCTGATCGAGCCGCTGCTCGGCATCTGCAGCGTCGCCAGCGTGCGCATCAGGGTGGACTTGCCCGCGCCGTTCGGGCCGAGGAGACCGAAGAGACCGGGCGCGACCGTGAGGGAGACGCCGCGCAGGGCATGCACGTCGCCGGGATACCGGACGTGGAGATCGGAGACGGTGAGCATCGTGCGTCGTGGGGCAGATGGTGAGCGGTGGTCCGCACTACCGGGTGACGCGACGCGAAGTTTCGATTGATCAAAACATGACAGACCATTAAGATTAAACTTAATGATTCAGCTCTCAGACCTCGAGTTCTTCGCCACGTTGGCGCAGTCGCCGTCGCTCGCGGCCGCGGCGCGCGCGCTCAATGTCAGCTCGTCCGCGGTCACCCAGCGACTGCAGGACCTGGAGCGGCGCGTCGGGGCACAGCTCATTGACCGACGTAGTCGCCGAGTCGAGTTGACCGACGAAGGGGAACTGCTTGCCACGCAGGGGCGCGTCATCACCGAGGCCGTCGTCGATCTCGGGGAGGCGCTTTCCGCGAAGGGTGACACCGTGCGCGGCCGCCTGCGCGTCGTGGCGCCGATCGGCTTTGGTCGCGCGCACGTGGCGCCGATCATCGCGGCGTTCGCAACGCAGCATCCCTCCCTGGCGGTGGAGCTCACGCTCACCGACCGGTTGCAGCGGCACCCGATGGCACAGTGGGATCTGGCGATCCTGATCGGGACACGACGCGATGCACGCGTCACCATGCGAACGCTCGCCCCCAATGAGCGCCTGCTCGTTGCGGCGCCGTCCTATCTCGCGCGCGCCGGTGTACCGCAGGCACCACGAGACTTGCTGGCGCACGCGTGTCTGGTGGTGCGCGAGAACGACGAGGACGTGACGCTCTGGACGCTACACTCGGAGACGACCGGCACCACGCGAGTACGCATCACGCCGCGTCTGGCCAGCAATGATGGTGACGTCGCACGCGAGTGGGCGCTGGCCGGCCACGGCATTCTCTTGCGGTCGGAGTGGTCCGTGGCGGACGATCTGCGCACGGGCCGACTGGTACGCGTACTCCCGGGTTATCGTGCGCCGTCAGCCGACATTTTGCTGCTCCTCAACCCGACACGCGCCCGCACGAAGCGCAGCGAGCGGTTCGTGGAGGCGCTGACGGCGGCGTTGACGCCGGCGCCGTGGCGTGTGGCGGAGTGACGACCACGGAGAGCATACTGGGCGAGTGTTGAGTACTCGCGTCGGGCTTGATCGAGGGCGTTGTCGAAATCGTGGCGTCCCGTTCGTCGACCGGGTGAGGCAGGCACAACGCCTGCCCACCACCACCAGCCGGAGCGTCTCATGCCCAAGTTCATCGCCCTCATCTACGAACCCGCCAACGCCCGCATCTCGCCCGAGAACCCGCAGTTCGCCGCCTACATGCAGGGGTACAGCGA
>JALOPN010000123.1 GCA_025453875.1 Gemmatimonadaceae bacterium
GCGCGCCATCGTTGCTTCGCTGCTCTTCGGCGCCGCCCTGGGGGTTGGTGGGTGGTGGCTCAAGCAGGTGCCGGTCTTCGAGGAGCCGGATCTGGAACCTGTGGTCGACCCATCGGTCGGACCGCGGCTCTTCGAGCAGGTACAGCAGCTGATCGCCACGCGCTACGTCGATTCCATCCCCATGGATTCGCTGTATCGCAAGGCCATCGCGGGGCTCGTCGATGAGCTCGACGATCCGTACTCGGCCTTCCTGCCGGAGCGGCGTCTTGCGCGGCTCAACGAGCAGATGAACGGCAACTACGCGGGCGTCGGCATGTCACTCGGGCAGCGCGACGGCTGGATCACCGTCATCGAGCCGCTGCCGGGTGCGCCCGCCGATCGCGCCGGTGTGCTCGCTGGCGATCGCGTCATTGCGATTGCCGGCGAGAGCACGCGCGGCCTGTCGAACGACGAAGCGATCCGGCTGCTGCGCGGCGAGCCCGGCACGAGCGTCGACGTCACGCTTGATCGACTCGGCATCGGCCGCGTGGATGTGCGTCTCACGCGCGAGTCGGTGACGCGTCGTGCGGTGGCGCGGGTCATGATCCTGCACGGCCAGATTGGCTACGTCGATCTCGACGTGTTCAACCAGAACACGGTCACCGAGTTGCAGCAGGCCATCGATTCGCTCGTGCGCGTTGGTGGAGCGAAGAGTCTCATTCTCGACCTGCGTGGCAACCCCGGCGGTCTGCTCGAACAGGGCGTGGCGGTGGCCGAGATGTTCCTCGATCCGCCGCAGCGCATCGTGGAGTTGCGTGGTCGACCGGGTACACCGGCGGGCGTCACCACCGATCGCGACGTGCAGCCATGGACACAGCTGGCACTCGCCGTGCTCGTGGACGGCAACAGCGCGAGTGCCTCGGAGATCGTGGCCGGCGCGCTGCAGGACAATGACCGCGCCATCATCGTGGGGCGCACGTCGTACGGGAAGGGGAGTGCGCAGTCGGTGTTCCCCATGACCATCGGCGGCGCGCTGCGACTCACGACGGCACGCTGGTACACGCCGCTCGGGCGCAGCATCTCGCCCGAACGGGACACCGCCATCGTCGAGGAGGGCGTCTTCCGCCCGCGCATGCCGGAGGACTCCGTGCGACCGAAGTACACGACGCCGAGCGGCCGCGTGATTCGTGGGGGCGGTGGCATCGTCCCCGATGTCGTCGCCGGCGACACCGTGATGCCCGTCATGGTGCGTAACTTCGTGCGTGAACTCGGCGATCAGGTGCCGGCGTATCGTGCGTCGGTCGAGCGGCTCGCGCTCTCGTTGCGGCAGCGCGGGCTGGTGCGCTCGCCAATGCAGCCGGTCACACGCGAGATGGTCGAGGAGCTGTGGCGTGATCTCGAGCGTCGACGGCTGCCCGTCACGCGCGCGTCGTTCGACACCGCCGCGCCGTGGATCGTGCGCGCGCTCGGGTATGAACTGGCGCGCGTCACGTTCGGGAGTGACGCCGAGTTTCTGCAGCGCACGCAGCACGATCCGGTGATCGTGCGCGCGCTGCGGTTGCTCGATGGCGTGGCGACGCCGCGCGAACCGTTCTCGCGCGCCGACGATCCGAGCGTGCTCGTGCCGGTGCCCGAACCGACGTTCGACGAGTGAGGTGCGCGACGCGCGCTACGGCGCGTCGACCACCTTCACGCCCTTCGGCACCACGAAGCGAAATGCGCTGTCGGGCACCGGCGCGTTCTTCGTGAACGACACGAGGCGAATCGTGCGGGTGACCCCCTGGCCGTCGGTGACCGCCACCTCACGGACCTGCGCCGACGCATCGTCGATCCACACGGTCGCGCGCGGGAAGGGCACGGCAACCCCCGCTTCGCCAACGAGCGTCACGCCCGTCGTCGCCTTGCCGTCGATGTCCTTCTTGCCGGCGAGCGAGAGCACGTAGCCTTCCGTGGACGCATCCAGCACGGTGGCGGCGAGATCGACGCCACCCGTTCCACCTTCGCCGGCGGGCATGCGCATCACCTGTCCGGGCGTGGAGCTCGGAAGGAAGAGCCACAGCGTGCGTCCGTCACTCACGATGCGGTCGCCCGCAGGATCGGTGAAGGTCACGGCGATGCGCCCCGGCTTGCGCTGCACCAGCGTGCCGCGCGAACGCAGCGTGCGCGCCGTGAGCGGATTGCGAATCTCCTGCGTGAACTCGGCGCGCGCCGTTCGCACCGTTGCGTATTCGCGTCGTGCGCGCGACAGCACCGCACTGGCGGCCTGCTGCGACACGGCCTGCGGCGTGGTCGCGGCGCTCGACGACGGTGCACGCGTGCCCGAGGTGCCACGCGCGCCCCCGGTGCTCTGCGCCGCCACCGGCGCCGACCACACGAGGCCCAGCCACGTGGCCGTGATGACGAAGGGACGCGCGTGAAGAGCCATGCTCAGCGCACGTCCACCGGCGCCGTGCCGGGCACACGCGCCAGCGTGCGACCGATCGCCGCTGCAATCGGGTGCAACTGCTGCACGAGCTGCGCGAACTGCTCGGGGTAGAGCGACTGCGCGCCGTCGGACAGCGCCTTGTCGGGCTGCGGATGCACTTCCACCAGCACGCCGTCGGCACCGGCCGCCACCGCCGCGCGCGCCATGGGGGTGACCTTGTCGCGCAACCCCGTGCCGTGGCTCGGATCGGCCACGATCGGCAGGTGCGACAGCTTCTGCACCACGGGAATCGCGGTCAGATCGAACAGATTGCGCGTGGCCGAATCGAACGTGCGCACACCGCGCTCGCACAGAATCACATTGGGATTGCCCTCGGCCAGCACATACTCGGCCGACAGCAGCAGATCGTTGATGGTGGCCGCCATGCCGCGCTTGAGCAGCACCGGCTTGCCGAGCTTGCCGACGTGACGCAGCAGCGAATAGTTCTGCATGTTGCGCGCGCCGATCTGAATGCAATCGGCGAACTCGGCCACGAGATCGGCGCCGGATTCGTCCATCGCTTCGGTCACGATCGCGAGCCCCGTTTCGCGCCGCGCGAGGGCGAGCAGTTCGAGTCCCTGCTTGCCGAGGCCCTGGAAGGCGTACGGGCTCGAACGCGGCTTGAACGCGCCGCCACGCAACGCCGTCGCACCGGCCGCGCGCACCGCGCGTGCGGCGGTGACGATCTGCTCTTCGCTCTCCACGGAGCACGGGCCGGCCACGATGGCAATCTCGTTGCCACCGAAGCGCACACCGGGCGCAATCTCGACGATGGTGGTCTCGGGCTTCCACTCGCGCGACGCCTGCCGATACGGCTTCTGCACGATGAGCACACTGGCCACGCCGGGCAGCGCCTCGATGTGCCCCCAATCGGCCTGACTGTCATCGCCAAGCAGGCCAATGGCCGTGCGCGTTTCGCCCGGCATGGGCAGCGGCTTGAAGCCCTGTCGCGTGATTTCGTTGCAGACCCGCTCGATGTCGGCCGCGGTCGCGGCCGGTTGCATCACCACCAGCATGCGAACTCCTGAAGGAGATCAGAGATCAATGGCCCAACCGTCGTGCGCGAGCGTGACCTCGCCGGTGAACTCGGCCGCCACCGTGGCGGCCAGCTCCTCCGTTTCGACCGGGGCGTAGAAGTGCGTGAGCACCAACCGCCGAGGGTTCGCGAGGGCCGCCATCGCGCCCGCCTGCCGGGGCGTGAGGTGCGACGGAATCGCGAGCGTCTCGGGGAGCGAACATTCGAGCAGCAGCAGGTCGCACCCTGCCGCCCACCTCGCGAACGGCTCGTCGTACCCGGTGTCCCCCGAGTACACGACCCGCCGCCCGTTCGCCTCGACGGAATATGCCACGCTCTCCGGCGTATGTGGCACCGGAAACGTACGGAGTCGCACACTCGTGCCCAGCGTCACCTCGCCGCCCTCCCGTGGGAGCTCGACCACTTCCAACGCATACCCCGGTGCGTGCAGCCAGGTGCCATACGTGATCGCGAGACGGTCGAGCAGGTCGCGCGTGCCGGGGGGACCAAGCAGCGTGAGGGGCGCCGAGCGCGGCGGCAGCTGTCCGTACTTGAAGGCGTAGCAGAGGGCGGCCACTTCGCCCACGTGGTCGAGGTGGAAGTGCGTGAGCGCCACGTGCGTGATCGTGGGCCAGGCGAGCCGCAGTGCCGCGAGCCGATGTGTGATCCCGGGTCCGCAGTCGAGCAGGAGCGTGACGTCGTCGGTCTGAAGCAGATGCCCGGACGCGACGCGCGTCGGATGCGGCGCGACGGTCCCGGTGCCAACGGTGGTGAGGCGCATTGGTGGCGCGTCCGCTCAGCGACCGCGGAAGAGAATGCGGCGCGTCGTGGGCGGACCGCCGTTCGCGCGGAAGCGCGCGAGATAGACGCCCGGCGGCACCGGGCGACCGGAGGCGTCGGTGCCGTCCCAGATGAAGCGATTGTCGCAGTTGCCGGCGAGCCCCGCGATGCCGCGCCCGTACCGGCCCGCATCGAAGCGCGTCTGCCCATCGCCGCTCGGAATGATCGTACGCACGCGTGACCCGCGCAGATCGAGCACTTCGAGCGACACGGTTGCACCGGGCGCCCCGATGTCGAACCAGAAACAGGTGGAAAACGACACCGGGGTCGGGAAGGGATTGGGAAAGTTCTGGTAGAACAGGGTGGACGTCGGCACCGGTTCATCGACCACGATGATCGTGCCGGGACTGTCACGTCGCACGGTGTTCGGGTCACCCACGAGACGCGCCGTCACGCGCCAGCGGTAGGAGGTGCTGGCCTGCAGTTCCGTGGGTGGGCGGAACACGGTATCCGACAGATTGCTCGCGGTGAGCACGGTGGCGGCGCCGGCGGTGGTCAGGATCTCGAGGTCGTACCGCCACGGCCCAGGCCCCGTGTCCACCGATGGCGAGCGAAACACGAAGAGTGGCTGTCGGGTGAACACGGTGTTGCCCGTGGGGTCGGCCGGGCGGAGCAGGGTGACCCACGGGGGGACGACGCGTGGACCCGTGATGTCGGAGATGGCGGCCTGCCCCGGCGCTTCCACCAGCGCGCGCCAGAACACCGTGGCCTGGCTCGGCAGCGCGCGACGGATGCGCACGAGCCGCGCGCTGTCGGCCATCTCGAACGTGGTATCCACGAGAAACGGCGGCAGCACGGACGCGTTCTCGCTGATGCGCAACGTGACGCGCAGCGGACGTGCCGCGCCAAACCCGAACGCGCGCACGATCAGTTGCGGGGAGACGGTCGTCATCTCCACGCCCTGATCACTTTCCACCACCACACGCTGCTGCGCGCCGGCGCTCGGGCCGATGCACAGCAGCGTCGCAAGCAGTGCCGCGACGCGACGCCGTACGACGTCACGCACGCGGACGTCGCGCACGCGGAGGTCGCGCACGCGGACGTCGCGTTCGCCGTCGCGGCGTCGCGGCGGCTCCGCCATCAGGCCGGTGCGTCGACGTCGGCAACCTCGGCCAGTTCGGCGTCGGCCGGCGGAGTTGCCGCGGGTGCCTCATCCACCGCCGCGCCGCGCATGCGCACGCTCACGATGGACGACACGCCCGGCTCCTGCATCGTGACGCCGTACACCGCATCCGCCGCTTCCGTCGTCGTGCGCGGATTGTGCGTGATCACGATGAACTGCGTACGCTGCTTGAACTGGTTGAGCATCTTCACGAACCGCCCGATGTTCTGATCGTCGAGCGGCGCGTCCACTTCGTCGAGCAGACAGAAGGGGCTCGGCTTCGTGAGGAAGATGCCGAAGAGCAGCGAGAGCGCGACCAGCGCCCGCTCACCGCTCGAGAGCAGGTGAATGCGCTGGGTGCGCTTGCCGCGCGGCGACGCGTGCACCTCGATGTCGCAATCGAGCGGCGCATCCGGGTTCTCGAGGCGCAGATCACACTC
>JALOPN010000124.1 GCA_025453875.1 Gemmatimonadaceae bacterium
GTGCTGAAGCCCACGAGCGAACCGAACACGATGAGATAGAGCACCGAGAGTGCCGACTGTGTGGAGATCTGCGACGCATCCACGCGCGACCACTCGCCCGACGCAAGGCTCAGCAATCCGAGCAATGTGCCGCCGCACACCATCTGCAGCCCACTCGCCATGGGCGCATACGGTGCCTGCTCTGCCGTACGCGAAAAGAGCGAGCCACTGGTCCACGCGAACGCACTGGCCAGCACGAGCACCGCGCCGAGCGGGTCGATAGGTGCGCTGCGCCAGGAGCCATCGGGCGGAAGCACGAGCAGACTGACGCCGAAGAGCCCCACGATCACACCCGCGACTTGCGGCACCGTGGGCCGTCGCCCGCGTACCCCCTCGAGCACCACCAGCCAAAGCGGCACCGTGGACACCAGCAGCGACATCACGCCCGAGGGTACACGTTGCGACGCCCACGAAATGGAACCGTTCCCCCAGAACAACAGCAGGCCGCCAATGATCGCTGCGTTGCGCCACGCGAGCCGCGAGGCCTGCGCCCGACCGCGCCACGCACTCCACGCCACCAGCAGCGAACCCGCGGTGAGAAATCGCACCGCGCCCATGAGGAACGGCGGAATCGTGTGCACGGCGAACTTCATCGCGAGGTACGTCGAGCCCCACACGATGTAGATGCAGAGAAACGCCAACACGAGTTGCACGCGTGTGGCGGGTGGCGAGGCCGGCGTCAGCGACGCGACGTCAGGCGATCGAGCAGCACTCACGCGTGCACCGGCGCAGGCGACGATGTCCGTCGCGCCAGCAGTCGACGCACCGTATCGCCCGCCGCCACCCCACCCACCAGCAGGTACACGTAGTACGTGTAGAACCGCCACCAGAGCAACGCGGCCGCGAACAGTCCGGCCGGAATGGCATCACCCAGCGCGAGCGCGAACGCGCCTTCGATCACACCGCCGCCACCGGGCGCCGGCACCACCACGCCGCCGTAGAAGAGGGCGAGCGGCCACAGCACGAGTGGCGCCAGCGTGTCCATCGTGAGGGGAAACGCGCGATCCGCCAGAAACACGATGGCCGGCAGCACCGCCACCTTGCCCGCGATGTGCAGCACGCTCGCGAGGTACGCGATGATCATGCGCCCAACGTTGGCGCCGCGTAACGCGCGCACCGACGTGCGCAGTTGTCGCACCTGCCGCTGCACCACGCGCCAGCGACCGGCGTGCAACCCCACACGCCGTGCCCACGCGGGCGGCGGCCCATGCGCGTACCAGCGCGCGAGCGCCAATCCCAACGCACCCGCCCCCAGCACCGCGCCCGAGTAGCCACCCACGAGGCCGATCAGGCCGCTCGTCGACGCGCCGTGGCCACGAAAGGCCCACGCCAGGCCGAGACACACGAGCGCCAGCGACCACATCTCGAGAAACAGCTCGAGGAAGAGCACGAGCAGCCGGTTGGCCGTCGAGAGCCCCGCCTCCGACAGCACGAGAAACCGCGCCGGCTCGGCGCCCGAGCGCGCCGGCGTCACCGCGGCCGCGAAATCGCCGGCGAGACACACGCGCAGGGCCGTGCCGAACGTCAGCCGACAGTCCACCGCCCACGCCGAGGCCTGGATCTTGAGGGCGCGTGTCAGCACCTCGAAGAGGGTGATCCCGAGCGCCGCGCCGTGGGCGAGCCACGGCAACGTGGGTGCCCCGTCGGCTGGCCAGTGGGTGCGCACCACCCAGACCGACGCCCCCACCATCGTGGCGAAGGAGAGCAGGGTGAACAGCTGGCGGGCACGCATGACGTCAGAACGAGGGGCGAAAGGGAGGTAGCGAAGGATACGGGGTCGGGCGCACATTCGGGGAACGCGGCGCGCCCCTCAGCCGCTCCCTCCTCAGGGATGTGCCACATCGCTGCACGGCACCTTCCGCCCGCCTCCCTCCCGCCGCTGTCTCGAGGTTGTTCGCCATGACGTCTCCCGTGACTCGTCGCGCGTGGCTTCGCACCACGTCCCTCGGCCTCGGTGCCGGCCTGATGCTCCCCGCCGCGCTGCCGGCGGAAGCCCTCGCGGAAGCCGCGTGGCCGCGCGCCACGCGCGACGAACTCGAGCGCTACGCGCGCTCGGTGGCCGCCGAACGCGCCCGTGTGGCACCGATCCGGCTGGCGTCCAACGAGAACCCGTTCGGCATGTCGCCGCGCGCCAAGCAGGCCATGCTCGACGCGTACGATGAACACAACAAGTACGGCAGTCCGTCGTACGACGTGCTGCGCGCCGCGTTCGCGAAGCAGGTGGGCGTGCCGGCCGATCACGTCATGGTCACGCAGGGCTCGAATGAAGTGCTCTGCGTCGCGACGCTGGCGCACGGCATTCGGGGCGCCGAAATCCTCGCCGCCGATCCCACGTTCGAAGCGCTGCCGACGTACGCCGCGCACATGGGCCTCACAGTGCATCGTGTCCCGCTCGATGCGAACCACGCACACGATCTCGACGCGATGGACCGCCGCCTCACGAGCGCGATCGGTCTGGTGTTCGTGTGCAATCCGAACAATCCGACGGGCACGCTCGTGGCCGATGCCCGAGTGCGCGACTACGTGAAGCACACCAGCGCGCGCACCACCGTGCTCGTCGACGAGGCCTATCACGACTTCGTCACCGAGCCGTCGTATCGCAGCATGGTCGACCTGGTGCTCGAGGGTCGCAACGTGATCGTGCTGCGCACCGCGTCGAAGATTCATGGACTCGCCGGCTGCCGCATCGGCTTCGCCATCGCTCGCCCCGACATCATCAAGCGCATGCAGGGCTTCACCACCGGCGTGCCGAACGCCCTCGCCGCGCGCGCCGCGATTGCCGCGATCGCCGATACCGAGTGGCAGCGTTTCTGCGTCGAACAGAACACACAGGGGCAGGCCATTCTGCGTGATGCGGTGAAGGCGCTAGGCAAGTCGCAGACGCCTTCGCACACCAACTTCGCCTTCCTTCACGCTGGCCAGCCGCATGCGGCGGTGCACAAGGCCTGCCTCGATCGCGGCTTCCTCATCGGGCGCGCCTTCCCGCCCTACAGCGACTGGGTGCGCGTGAGCATCGGCACCCCCGACGAGATGCGTGCTTTCGCGCGCGTGCTGCCCGACGTGCTGCGCGGATGACGATGTCCACGCGCGACCCCGATCCCATCGCATCCGCGATCGAGCCCCGCTTGCTCTTCGTGTACGGGACGCTGCGTCGCGGCTCACATTCGCTCATGGCGGAACGCCTCGCCGGCGATGCGACGTTCGTTGGCGAGGCTACTGTGGCCGGCCGCCTCTTCGACGCGGGGGAGTATCCGGCGTGCGTCCCGTCCACGCGTCCCGATGAACGTGTACACGGCGAGGTGTTTGCCCTGCACGATGACACGCGTGAGGCGCTGCTGGCGATGCTCGACCAGTACGAGGGCTTCGCGGCCGACTCGCGCTACAGTTCGCTCTTCGTGCGTGAACGCACGATCGCGCGTTTTGGCGATGGCAGCGAACAGATCGCGTGGATCTATCACTACAACGAAGGGCTCGACGACGCGACCCCGATCATCACCGGTGACTGGCTGGCGCGCGATGCCTAGCCTGCGTCACGCCGCGACCGGTGCACGACGCGGCGTGTCGCCCTGATCAGGTCCCGCGCGGCTTGGCGCGTCGCGTCGGTTCGGCCTGCAACGGATCATCGGGCCACGGGTGGCGCGGATACCGCCCCCGCAACTCCTTGCGCACCGCGAAGTAGCTGTCACGCCAGAATCCGGCCAGATCGCGCGTGACCTGTACCGGACGTTGCGCGGGTGAAAGCAGATGCAGGGTGATGAGCACGCGCCCGTCTAGCAGCGTCGGCGTGCTCGTCCAGCCGAATACTTCCTGCAACTTCACCGCGAGGACGGGCGCGCGCGCGTCACTGTAGTCGAGCGCGATACGAGATCCGCTCGGCACGTCGAGGTGCGTGGGAGCCCGCGTGTCCAGCGCGGCGCGTTGCGACCAGTCGAGACGTGCGAGCAAGGCATCGTGCAGCCGTTCCGCCGTCAGGCCGGACAGTGCGCTGACGCCATCGAGCGCCGGAGCGAGCCACTCGTCCATGGTGTCCTGCAGCGCGTCATCGGAAACGTCGGGCCAGCTCGCGTCATGCGCGTGCAGAAAGGCGAGGCGCGCTCGCAGGCGCTCTGTGGCCGCCGTCCATGGCAATCGAGCGACGCCGCGACGACGCAGTGCCTCCAACAGGGCCGCCTGCAACGCCGCCGCCGGCACATCGCGCGCGGGCGCCTCCTCCACGATGATCGCACCGAGTCGGACGCGACGCATCGCTCGTACGCGCGCGGCGTCATCGTCCCACGTGACCTCCACGCGCGTCTCCAGCGCGTCGCCGAACCGCGTGCGGACGGTCGCGTCATCGATGGGCACGGCGCGAAGCACCCGATACTCCGGTGGCACTCCATCCAATTCGCCAATGGCCAACCACGGCGCACCCAGCAGGCCGTCGTGCGCGGCCAGCACGGCACCCGTTCCGTTGCGCAGCAGATAGCGACCACCGGCCGTTGCACGCGCGCGCGCGATCCGGTCGGGGTAGGCGAGCGCGAGCAGGGCACCGCACGCGTCGAGATGCACAGCGTCAGGCGTCCAGCGTGCGCCAAGACGCGTCAGCAATTCACGCGCGACCTCGCGCACGCGACGCACACCGTCGCGATCGACGTGGGCGCCCGCAAGCTGCGCTCCGAGCACACTCTCCGACACGCCGAGCACGAGCTCGACGCGCAGACGCAGGTCCGCCGGCGGTGGACCACCGGCACCACGCAGCACGTCGCGTTCCTCGATGCACGCCGCGAGAATGGCACCGAGCGTGGCCTGCCCGTCGCGTTCGGCCAGCAACAACAGGTGCGCAAAGCGCGGATGCAGCGGCAAGGCGGCCATCGCCCGTCCGTGCGCCGTGATGCGTCCGTGCGGGGTGAGCGCGCCGAGCCACGTGAGCAGCTCGCGCGCACGCGCGAGCCCGTTCGGTGATGGTGCGTCGAGCCAGGCGAGGTCACGCACGTCATCGATGCCCGCGTCGGCGAGCTCGAGCGCAAGCCCGGTGAGGTCGGCATCGAGGATCTCGGGGCGAATGCGCGGCAACAGCGCACTATCCTCGTGCGCATCCCACAGGCGGTAGCAGACGCCTGGCGCCACGCGACCGGCGCGACCGCGCCGTTGCTCGGCACCAGCGCGTGTGACGCGCACCGTGTCGAGCCGTGTCACGCCGACGCGCGAATCGAAGCGCGGAATGCGCGAGCGTCCGCCATCGACGACTACGCGCACCCCTTCGATCGTGAGACTGGTTTCCGCGATCGCCGTGGCGAGCACGATCTTGCGCGCGCCCGCTGGAGCGGGAGCGATCGCGGCATCCTGCGCCTCGAGTGCCATCTGGCCGAAGAGCGGATGCACGGCGACCCGAGCACCGCGCGGATCGGTCACGTCGTGCAGCAGCGCTGCCGTGCGATGAATCTCGCGCGCTCCGGGAAGAAAGACGAGCACGTCACCCTCGTGCGCACCCGTGGCTTCACGCACGACGCGCGCCACGTGCACCTCGAGTCGTTCATCGGGACGCGGTGCGCGATACTCGGTGCGCACCGGATGCAGGCGACCGTCACTGCGCACGATGGGGGCGTTGCCCTGCGCGTCCGCGATGAGTTGCGCCACGGCCTCGCCGTCGAGTGTGGCCGACATCACCAGCACACGCAGTTCCGGACGCACCATGCGCTGTGTGTGCAGCGTGAGCGCAAGCCCGAGGTCGGCGGTGAGCGAGCGTTCGTGAAACTCGTCGAAGAGCACGGCCCCGACGCCCTCGAGTGTCGGATCGGTCGC
>JALOPN010000125.1 GCA_025453875.1 Gemmatimonadaceae bacterium
CGATCGTGTGGTGAAGCGGCAGCGCTACCAGCGTCTTGGCGTGGAGTACTGGATCGTGGATCTCGAGGCGCGAGTGGTGGAGCGGTGGTTGCCCGGTGATGCGCGTCCGGAGGTGCTCACGGACGCGGTGTCCTGGGTGACGTCTCCGGCCGCGGATGCACCGTGCGTGATCGAGCTGGCCCGCCTGTTCGTCGAGGTGTTGGGCGAGCCGTGAAGGTGCGCGCCACGTGACGCGTTCGTCATGTCGGCCTTTCGGCGTGGTCACGGTCAATCGAACCACCCCTGCACAAACCACGCACCGCCCTCCTGGTACACGAGCACGTCGGCCTCGTCATCCAGACGACAGCGCCAGTATTCGCGCGCAAAGTCATCCAGACGACAGCGCCAGTATTCGCGCGCAAACGCATCGGCGCGCCACCAATCGCCGGTGAGGCGTTCGGGCCCTGTGGTGTGCGTGAGGACATGACGTGTGCCGCGCCACTCGAGGGAACGTGGCACGCCGTTCGCACACAGCACCGTCACCATGTCCGATGTTTCGAGCAGACGCAGTGCGGCGTGCGCGAGGGCGGGTGATGCCGTCGCAGGCGGTGACGACGTGTGTGGTGGCCCACCGGGTGTCTCCGCGCGTTCCGCCAACGTCCACGCATCGGCGCGCACCCACCGACCGGCGCGCTCGTAGCGATGCGCGTCGGCAACTTCGGGGTGCACCACCACATCACCACGGCCTTCGGGATCGAGGGCGGCCGTGAGACGCGACAGCACACCATCGGCCGACGCTGCCACGTCGCGCCACGACGGCAGCAGCAGGTCGCCCTGATCGGCTGCAAGGGGCGCCGTCGCGGGAATGTGTACGGTCACACCGGTGACCGCGGCCGGCAGGGTCCACCGTTCCAGCAGACCGCGACACTGCTCCACGAGTGGCTCCACGCGCGCGAGCGGGCGTGCGGGGCGCACTTCGCGCGTGATCGTGCGGGTCGCGCGATCCCAGCCGTCGAGATGCGATGTGGCATACGGATGCGCCGCGCGACGCGATGACGCGGGCTCGGCCGTGCGCGCAGACGACGTCGGTGCGCTCGGCGACGCGTCGAGCAGCATCTGCAGATGCTCCTCGGTGTTGTGGCGCGCCACTTCGAGTTCGAGCGTGATCGCCACGGCGGCCGCCGAGCGTCCATCGCGCACGAGATCGGCCACGAGGCGCTCCAACGCGGCGCGCACGAGAAAGCCGACGGGGGTGATCGTCTCCGCCGGATGTGGCAACTCGGCGTGCACCGCGCGCGGCGCCTCGACGCGCGTGAGCCCGGGCCGTCGCGGATCGTCACCGCGCGCGAGGCGCCAGCTCGCGAGTCCGCTCGCGCCCCAGCGCGCCTCCACATCGCCGGCCTCGAGCGCGGCGAAGGCGCCAAGGGTGCGCAGCCCCAGCGCCTCGAGGGCGGCGCGCAGGTCGGCCTCCATGGGCACGAGACCGAGCGGGGCGGGGGCAAGAAAGGCCGCGCAGCCGCCGGGGGGGATGACGGTGACCGCCGGATCGCCGAGCGGATCGGAGGGCGGCGGTGGGGCCTGTCCCACACGCGACGTCGTGGCCCGGGCCGGCGCACGGCGCACCGGGCTCCAGGTGGCCGCGCGCGCCGCGACGCAGGAGTCGGCAATGCCGAGTCGCGCGTCGGGGTGCCAGCGGCGGGCCACGGTGAGCAGCGCGTCCACGAACGTCGCGAGGCGCGCGTGGTCGGACCCGTCGCCCCGGGGGCCACCGCCCACCGGCACGCCGATCCACCAGGTGCCCGCCGCCCCCGCCGCCGGCGTCACCTGCGGGCTGGCCGCGAGCAGGGCGGCGGTGGTCTCGGTGATGGCCCGCGCGAGCAGCGCCTCGTCGACAGGCTGCACGGCGAGCGTGCTCACCCGGGCCCGCGCCTCGGGAAGCCGCATGCCGGCCCGCACGCCGGCCCGGGCGGCCGCCTCCGACACCACCGTGAGTCGCTGCCCGTCTACCAGCGCGCGCGGCTCGGCGTCCCAGTGCAGGGCGGGCGCGGCTGCGGCGCTGGCTACGGGCGCCGGCGCGGCCATGGCCAGATCGAGGGTGAGCTGGACGGGCGCGGGGCGCTGGGCCGCGCGCCAGAGGGCTCCGAGCGGGAAGCGCGGGATGCGCAGGCAGGCGATGCGCCAGGTGGGCGCGGGAGATACGGCGGCGGGCGGCATGTTGGTCGGGTTGATGGACCCGAACAATTACCGAAAATCGCAGGGTGCGCCATGGCCTGTTGTTGGACAGCAGGAACGTGATGCGTGGGGTGGCACTCCGCGGTGTACGCGAGGCCCCGGACGGCTCGGCCGCCTACGGCTCCCCGGTGAGCGGATCGACGATCTCGACGAACGGAAACCGCGCGAAATCAGTGTCGCGCGTGCAGATGCGCCGGATGCCGTGCTCGCGCATGAGCACGGCGGTTTCGGCGTCGTGCCAGAGATTGCCGGCGATCTGTGGCACCTCGGCCTGCACCTCCGCGAGCACGCGCGCATGTCGCTCTGTGGGGACGAGCATGGAGAGGCCGGGGGACTGCTGCAGCGCCGTCAGGAACTCGCCCGCGGCGGCGCTCGTCCAGGGACGTCGCAGGACGCGCGGATGGGTGACGATGCGCAGGAACTCGTAGCAGTTGCCCCACGTGAGATACCAGGCGCCCGGCTGACGCCGCCACCGCTCGAGGAGCGCACGGCAACGGGTGTGCTCCGGCGCACTCGCATCGGCCGCGTACACCAGCACGTTCGTGTCCACGACGAACACCTATCGGTCCTCCATGACCCGATAGAGCGCGTCGCGATCCGCGATGTCGACGAAGGCCCCCCCCGACTCGAAGCTCGGCAGCGGCGGCAGCGCGACCGGCTTCACGCGACGCGCCAGCAGTTGTCGCAGCGCCGTCTCGACGAGTTCGGACATGGTGCGTCCGGTTCGCGCCGACTCCTTGCGCAGCGCTTCCATGACGGAGTCCTCGATGTTGAGCGTCGTCTTCATATTCCCGAACATACGCGCTGTATGGAAATATGGCCAGCGCTGGTCTGTCTCCGGGGAGAGCGCTGCCGCTCCCCCAGCGCCTCCGCGAACAGCGCGTCCAGCGCAACTACGCACGGCTCGGCCGCGCCCGCCAGCTGCCAGCGCACCTCGTCCGTGACGATCTCGGGGCGGTCCGCTCCCGGCATCCACCGCTCCACGAGCCGCGCGTCGAGGTCCACGATCCATTACTCGACACCTTCCCGCTGATAGCGCGCCCGCTTGACCACGCGATCGAAGCGGGCCGTGCTCGGCGACAGCACCTCGATGAGCAGCAGCGGTCGCCTGATCTCGTGCTCTTCGACCGGTCGGCGTCCCCGTCCACGCACTCGAAGCGTTTGCCGGGTTCGTCCGGCAGGGCGCGAACGGCGTCGGCCGTCCAGCGGGGAAGATCAATCGCAGGCATGGCCCTGGTGGTTGTGAATGGCGATCGGAACGCGGCGCGTCAGTACGCGCGACTCGCGGTCTGTTGTCGGACCGGTACACGGAGCGCGAGCGCGCCATGCTCCACCGTGCGCCAGCCGATCATCACCAACGACGCGCCGCGCAACCACGCACTGTCGGGGTGCATGACGTCGCGCCCCGTCGTCACGGGACGCAACCCGGCGCGCACACCATCGATCAACGTGGGAGACAGCGCCCAGCCGAGCGAACCGGCCGACATGCGATCGGTTGTCAGATGCAGCGCTTCCCCACGCGTCTCGTGCAGCAGCACGAAGGTGACATCCTGAATCGCGCGGTCCACGCCGTTCGCGCCGGTATACAGCGCGGTGGGCTTGTTGACGTGCACGAGCAGTGTATGCAGCGAATCGGTCGGCGCGGTGACGCGCAGGCCAACGAACGGGTGCCACGGTCCGGTGGGTGCGCGGCCGTCGAGCGGATGGGTCGCGAGCAGCACCGGCTGACGTCGTTCGACATCCACGACAAACTCGGCGGTCGCAGGCGCGGCGGGCTGAACGGCGTCGGCGCGACGTGAGGTGAAGGCGAACAGACTCGCGTCGTCGGAGGCCGGGGTATTCAGCCAACGCACGTCGCGTCCCGGCAGGGGATCGCCTCCGGCGAGCACGGTCTCGTCGAGCTGCGTCCGAAAGGCGTGTGTGCCGTCTGCGGTGCGCACCGAGGCGGAACGCGCCCGGAGGATGAGGCGATCGGCCGCGTGCACCGCCGTCGCGTTCGGGTGCAATACCATCGTGTACTGCCGCATGCCATCATCGGGCATCGACGACGCCATGGCAGCGGCGCTCGCGCGACGTGCCGCGGCGGTGTCGACGGCGATGGCGCCGCCGCGTGAGACACGCACGGGAGCCGCGAGGATGATGTTGCTGCCCGCGCTGCCAAGGGACACGTCGGCACCGGTGCTGGTGAGCAACGACGGGAGCGCGTCCTGCGCCGTCGGTCGCGGCGCGTCGGGTGCACGCCCGGCGTTCACGATGACGACCATGATCGCGAGTGCCGTCGCCGCGGCACGTGACCACCACGTCAGATGGCGCGCCCGAAACAACAGGTACACACCGGCGCCGCCCACGATGAGCAAGCCGAGCAGGGGGAGCGAGAGGTTGCGCATCGCATCGCTCATGAGTTCAACGCGATCGCTGATCGACGGATCGACGGGAAGCGCCTCGACCACGAGACCCAGCACCGGCACGGCGACCACGCCACCGATCATCCAGAGGAGCAGGCGACGGAGCGATCCGGCCGCGATGGCAAGCAGCGTCCCCGCCAACAGCAGGGCTCCACTGTTGAGCGCGATCGCGCCCGCCGTGCGCAGCCGAGTCGTCGGCGTGATGGGGAGCGGCAACAGCACGAGCCACGTCACCAGGAGCGACGTGAGCACGGCGCCGAGAACCCAGCACATGCGCGCCGCGAACACCGCCTCTGGTGCAATGGGCAGGGTGAGCCACGCCTGCGCATCGTGCGATGTGCGACCGACGCGCGGTGCGAAGTGCAGTGCAATCGTGGACGAGAGCAGGAAGAGCAGCGCGAGGAACAGCAGTGCCGGCACGAAGGCTGGGCTCTGCGCGAGCACCGATGCTTCGCCCAGCAGCGCCGGCGGACGCAGCAACGCCCGCCCCTGTACGATGGCGTAGCCGAGCGTGACCACGTACGCGAGCAGGAGCCAACGGGCGTCCCGTGCGTCGCGGCGCAGGACCTGACGGACTTGGGTGATGAGCGACATCGCAGCCTCAGGGGAGGAGAGGTGAACTGCCGACTGTGCGCTCGCCGCGAGGATCGCGCGCGAGGCCGATGAACACATCGGTGAGCGACGCATCGGTGAACGTGATGCGCGTCGTGTTCGGATACATCGAGTGCAGCATGTTGCGTGTGGTGTCTTCGTCGGCCACGCGCAGGAGCGCACGCACGCGCGTTCCGGCGGTCTCGGCGCGCACCCACTCGGCTGGCAGCGGCGATGGCAGGCGCACGTCGCGTGCGCCGGTCTGCACGTCCACCCAGCGGTAGTGTGTGCGCAGCGTGTCCATGGACTCGTGCAGGCGCAGCGTGCCGTCCTTGAGGAACGCCACGTGATCGACGAGCAGCTCGAGCTCCGTGAGATCGTGCGACGCGATGACCACGGTCCACCCTTCGCTGCCTGACAACTCGAGCACGCCACGCACGAGATCATCCTTGATGGCGGCGTCGAGACCGGCGAAGGGCTCGTCCATGAAGAGCACATCGGGGCGCGGCGCGAGCGCACAGAGCAACGCCGCCTGCATGCGCTGGCCGCGCGAGAACGCCTTGAGGCGGCGCGCGGGATCGAGCGCGAAGCGCGCGCGCAGCGAATCGGCGAGCGTGTGATCCCAGCGCGGATAGAGCGGCGCGAGCCAGCGTTCGTACTGCGCGAGCGTGAGGTCGCCGGGCAGCGGCTGCGATTCAGCCACGTAACCGATGCGCGCACGGTGGGCCGGCGTGAGCTGCGCCACGGGGGTGCCGAGCACCCGGATGTCACCCGCGTCGGGGGCGAGCAGGCCTACGGCGCACTGCAGCAGCGTGGACTTGCCGGCACCGTTGGGACCGAGCAGCGCCGTGACCGAGCCGGCGGGGATGCGCAGCGACACGTTCTCCAGCGCGCATGCGGAGAGCCTCCGGGGCAGGGGACGGCGTCATGGGCGAGGCGCCGGACGATCGGCGGGGCCGAAGAGGGTGGTCCACCAGCGCTCCACGGCGCCGGCGACCTCGTCGTGCGAGAGGCCGAGGCGGCGGGCCTCCACGACGAGGCGCTCGATCTCCTCGCCGAGCAGCATGCCGCGCTCGTCGTCGGTGGCGCGCCAGGAGGAGGACACCACCGTCCCCACCCCCGGCAGGACCTCCAGCAGCCCGACCCGCACCAGCTCGGCCACCACCTTGTGGGCCGTGTTGGGGTTGATCTTGAGCGCCTGGCTGAGCTCGCGGACGGAGGGGAACGGTTCGCCAGCCGGCATCTCGCCCGACACCACGGCGCGCGTGGCGGCGAAGACGATCTGGCGGAACGGCGAGTCGCCGGTGGTCAGGGAGACAGAGAACGGGAGCACAGGTGTACTATGTGT
Organism: Gemmatimonadaceae bacterium; assembly: GCA_025453875.1. Taxonomy (GTDB): domain Bacteria; phylum Gemmatimonadota; class Gemmatimonadetes; order Gemmatimonadales; family Gemmatimonadaceae; genus JAABRT01. The sequence continues at coordinate 6,556 of JALOPN010000125.1, forward strand.
GCTAGTACACGTGGTGTCAAGCTTCGGTCGGGCGCCGCCGCGTCAGGCCCCTCCCGACTTCGCGTGGGAGCGCCCGTGGCCATGCTTCACATGGCCGCGCGATGCGATGATGCATCCGGGCACGACGGGTGCGGGACGGGACGAGCGGAGGCTGCATGCGAACCAGCGGGCTGCGCGCGTGTCGGTCGGCGCTCACGCGCCGGGTCACGGGGCGATGCGCACGACGCGGCGCTCACCTCACCGCGTGGTTCGCAGTTGGGCTCCTCGCGACGGCGTGTCGCGCCTCGAGCCCGAGCGAGCCCTCGCCCGCGCCGGACTACACCGTGGTGGTGGGCGACTTCGCGCCTAATCCGGTGCCTGCGGGCGACTCATCGGTCGCATTCCTGCAGTCGGCGTTTCTTCGTGGATTCGCACAACCCGTCACGTTCTGGCTGGTCGCGCCCAATGGATTCTCGGCGCGGTTCGACGGTTGCGTGGCCGTTCTGACGCAGCAGCCGTTCGGTCCGCCTCCCGGCGTGACGTGCGTCATGATCGTGCGCGTGGAGCGCGCGGTGCTGCCGGGCAGCTATCTGCTGCGCGTGACCGCGCAGGCCGGTGGCGGCGTCGTGAAGGAGCGGTTGATTACGCTCGGTGTGGTGGCGGCACCATAGACGAGGCGCCGCGAGCGCGCCCCACGACGCGTTGCGTGCCCCCCCCATGCCACCGTCGCCGCTCGCGCTCTTGCGCCCCCCCCCCCCCGACAGCATATCGTTGGTGCGACCACCTTCTTGTCGCTCTGCGGTTACGGAATGAGCGACGCCATGCATGACTGGAGGATCGCGCATCATTTTCAACCGAATCGTGCCGACGCTGCTGCTCGCCTCGCTGCTTCCGTTCGTCCATCGCGATCTCGCGAGATCGGTGGAATCGCAGGCGACCGATCCGATCTGCGAGCCATTCCAGGATTGGAAGCACGATATTCCGTTTTGGCCCGACACGAAAATTCACGCGCGGCAGGGAGCCGTACCGGAGGGGTATCCGGAGTATTGGCAGCACGTCCAGACAAGTCTCTGGATCTCCGAGGGCGGCATTCACCACGAGGAGGAGGAACTGAGCGATGTCGCCGGCGCGTCAATCTGGGCCGAGGGAGACGACGCCATCGCGAAGTCAGAACCGGAGACCACGACGCGGGGTACCGTCATGCGTCATCTCGACTTCGTCGATGGCTACGCCGTGAACCACGAAACGACGCCGTGCTTCGGACCAGGACACTGAGCGATTCGATCAGCCGCCGAGCGAG
>JALOPN010000126.1 GCA_025453875.1 Gemmatimonadaceae bacterium
CGCAGCACGAGGAACAGCGCGACCGCGGCGGGAAACACGCGCATCCACTCGAAGAACCAGCCGAGGCGGATTCTCCGATGCCGCTTGTTGGCGGCACGCAGCGCAGCCTCGCGCAACGCCTGATCGGCGGCAAGGCGTTCGGCGGCCGCGTCTGCCGACACACTGGGCGACGCTGTTTCGTTGCGCACTGGGCTCTCTGGATCCATCACGGACCACCGCAACAGGGAGGGGACGGAACGAGGAATCAAGCGGCCTTCCCCGAACGACGCAAGCGGCCGGGGGGACGTCCCCCCGGCGCCGCTCCGTCACCGTCAATAGTTGTCGATCTGGGCGCGCTGCAACGCGCCCGAATAGTCGACGTACCCGACCTTCGTTTCCGAATAGAACTCGTACACTTCCCAGCCGCCCTCGCGATGCCCGTTGCCCGTCTGCTTCACACCACCGAACGGCAGGTGCGCTTCGGCGCCGATCGTCGGCGCGTTCACGTAGGTGATGCCGTTGTCGAGCTCCTGCAACGCCTGGAACGCCAGCGAGACATCGCGCGTGTACAACGATGACGACAGGCCGTACTTCACGCCGTTGTTGACGCGGAACGCTTCCGACGCGTCACCGACGCGAATGACCGAGAGCACGGGACCGAAGATCTCTTCCTGCTCCAGCCGCGAGCCGGCCTGCACGTTCGTGAAGATCGTGGGCTGAAAGAAGTACCCATGCGCGAGCGCCTCATCCGTCGGACGCGTGCCACCGAGCGCCAACTCGGCGCCCTGCGCGCGACCGATCGCGACATACTCCTCGACCTTCGCGCGTGACGCCTCGTGAATGAGCGGTCCCACGTCGGTGCCGGCCACGCGACCGTCGCCGAGTCGCAGCGCCGAGGCCCGCTCGATCAGGCGCGCCACGAACCGATCGTGAATGCCATCCTGCAGAATGAGTCGGCTCGTGGCCGTGCAGCGCTGCCCCGTCGTGCCGAACGCCCCCCAGAGCACACCGTCCACCGCGAGCTCGAGATCGGCGTCGTCGAGCACGATCTGCGCATTCTTGCCACCCATCTCGAGCGACAGACGCTTGTGCATGCGTCCCGCCGTCTCGCCCACGAAACTGCCCGTGGCCGTGCTGCCGGTGAACGACAACACCGGCACCTTCGGATGCTCGACGATCGCCTTGCCCACCACTTCACCGTAGCCGTGCACGAGCTGGATGACATCGGGCGGCAGTCCGGCTTCGAGCAGGATCTCCACGAACACGTGCGCCGTGTGCGGCACGTCTTCCGATGGCTTGAACACCACCGAGTTCCCGCACACCAGCGCCGGAAACATCTTCCACGTGGGAATGGCCAGCGGGAAGTTGAACGGCGTGATGAGTCCGGTCACGCCGATCGGCCGACGAAAGCTCATCGCCCACTTGTTGCGCAGCTCGCTCGGCACCGTGTGTCCGAACAGACGGCGTCCTTCGGTCGCGGCGTAGTACGCCGTGTCGATGCCTTCCTGCACATCGCCGCGCGTCTCGGCAAGCGGCTTGCCCATCTCGCGCGTCATGAGCGCCGCGAGTTCCTCCTTGCGCGAGGCAAGCAGATCCCCGACGCGACGCAGCACGTCACCACGCGCCGGCGCGGGCGTGCGCTTCCAGCGCTCGAAGCCGCGCTCGGCGCTGGCGATCGCGCGCTCGACATCGTCGACCCCGGACGCCGGAAAACGCCCGATGAGATCGCGGGTATCGGCCGGATTGCGGTTCTCGAACCAGGCGCCGGTGGACGGCGCGCACCAGGCGCCGTCGATGAAGTTCAGGAAGTCGGTCATGACTCGGCGCGGTGGTCGCCGGCGCATCGGCCTGACAACTCCACGTGTCGGGCCGGTCGAACGTGGGCATCGCGTACCCGACGCGCGGCAAGATCTCGCGTGCACCGAGCACCGCACCCGAGACCACCGCGAGCAGAGCCAGCACGTGGCCGAATCCCATGCGATGCCGCCAGGTGGCCCGCGCACTCCAGAGGCCGAGCAGCGACGTCACCCCCGCCGCGGCCACGAGGCCGACGAGCGGCGGTCCGCAGCGCGCGGGGAACGGCGAGACCCAGATCCCCACCGCCGCCGCCACGGCGAGCGTCACCTTCGTCCACGCCCACGCCTTGGCCTTGCCGCTGCTCGCGCGTCCCGGCAGCGCCCCCGGCGCCGCTGCGGGGGCCGCCGTCGGTCGCGCGAGCTCTTCGTCCGAGATCGACGCCAGCTGGCGATCGATCTTCGCGAGTTCCTTGTCCCAATCGCGGTTCGACATGCGCGTGCGTCAGCTCGGGGTGGTTTCGCGGGTGAGCGCGTAACGCTCGATCTTCTTGTACAGGTTCGAGCGCGGCATCTCGAGCGCGCGCGCGGTCTCGCTCACGTTCCAGTCGAACGCGCGCAGCTTCACCAGCAGGAAGGCGCGTTCGGCCGCGTCCTTGAACTCCTCGAACGTGCGGCACTCGGCGAGGCCACCGAGACCACCGGGTTCGGTGGCACGGCGACCGGTGAGGCGCTCGACATCGGTCGCCGCGATATGCGGACCCGACGCGAGAATCACGAGGCGTTCCACGGTGTTGCGCAGCTCGCGCACATTGCCGGGCCAGTCGAGCGCCGACAAGCGCGCGATCGCCTCATCGCTGATGCCGCGTCGCGGCAGTCCATCACGCTGCGCGAACTGCTGCAGGAAGTGCACGACGAGCGGCTCGATGTCTTCCCGGCGTTCACGCAGGGGCGGCACATGAATGGGCACGACATTCAGCCGATAGAACAGGTCTTCGCGGAACCGCCCTTCGGCGATCTCCTGTTCGAGGTCCTTGTTCGTGGCCGCAATCACCCGCACCGACACCTGCACCGGCTTGCTGCCGCCGATGCGCGTGACCACACCGTCCTGCAGCACGCGCAGCACCTTGGCCTGCGCCGACAACGCCATGTCGCCGATCTCGTCGAGAAAGAGCGTCCCACCATCGGCCTGTTCGAACTTGCCGGCGCGATCGGCCACCGCGCCGGTGAACGAGCCCTTCATGTGCCCGAAGAGTTCGCTCTCGATGAGCTCCGAGGGAATCGCCGCGCAGTTCACTTCGACGAACGGCTTGCGGGCGAGCGTCGACCCGCGATGAATGGCGCGCGCAACGAGCTCCTTGCCCGTGCCGTTCTCACCGGTGATGAGCACACGCGCCGGTGTCGCCGCCACTTTCTCGATGCGTTCGAGCAGTGCGCGCACCACGTACGACTGGCCCACGATCTCGTACCGCGATTCGATCGTCTGCCGCAGCCGCACGTTCTCGGCCGAGAGCTCGACCTGCGCGAGCGCGTTGCGCAACAGCAGCAGGACACGATCGGTGTCGAGCGGCTTTTCAAGAATGTCGAACGCGCCGAGCTGTGTGGCCTCGACCGCCGTCTGAATCGTGGCGTGGCCGCTGATCATCACGACGAGCGCGGACGGATCGGACGCACGCAGACGCCGCAACGTCTCGAGCCCATCGATCCCCGCCATCTTGACGTCGAGAAACACGAGGTGCGGACGGAAACGCTCGTACTCCGCGATGCCGTCGAGTCCGCTGGCCGCGACACGCACCTCGTAGCCTTCGTACTCGAGCAGCTGGCCAAGCGCCTGCCGAATGCCCGGCTCGTCATCGACCACCAACACGCGTCGCGTCGCGATCACCTGGCTCATGGTGCGGCTCGAAACACGGTGACCTGATCGCCTCGAATGCGCACGTCCCCCACGCCACTCGGCAGTGCCACCGGAAAGCCGTTGGGGGCCACGTCGGCGGGCACCGTGCCGCGACGAATCGCGGCCGCGAGCTTGGGCGCGAGCACGGAGGGCACCGAGAACTCCCCCATCACCACTTCGTCGACAAGGAACTGCCCCCGCCCCGCGGTGATCGGCTCGAAGACGCCACCGATCACGATCGTATCGCGTCGATCGAGCGAGCCGATCATCGCGCCGATCGATTCGTCGAGCCCGAGATCGACCAGCTTCACGTCCGCCTTCACGTAGACGCGCCCTTCGCTCACGGCCACCTGCGCGGCGCGCGCCGATGCAGGAAGTTGGGCGGCGAATGGCTCGATGAGAAAGGCCACCAGCTCACCGGGCTGCAGGGTAACCATGCCGGGACCGCCGGGGCGCGCGAGCTCCGCGAGCTGCTCGGCGGCGCGTCGGGAGTCGGCCGAGTCGACGGTTTGCCAGCGTGCGCGCGTGTACGCTCGCGAGGGCGCCGTGCTCAGCGAGTCGCGCCCGCGCGCCTCGAACGGGAGGCGCGAGGTCACGACCTCGGGGAGCGGCACGGCGCCGCCCGTGAACCACCAGGCGGCCGTGGCGAGGCCACCAACGACGACTGCCGCGCCAACGAGTCGGCTCAGGCAACCCATGCGCGCCCCCGGCGGGGGCCCGTGCAAACACGGGCGGCGTGTGGCGTCTGGAGCGGTGAGCACATGTGCATAACCTAGCCGTACCCCGCGTGAGGATGGAGGGTGGCCGGAGGAGGCCGGCCTCGGGCCGTACGGTGGCCTGCGCACCCTGTTTCGACACGGTCCCGGCACCGCTATCACGCGGCTGGCCGGCGTGCGCCGAAAGCCTCAAGCCACTCCGACGAGCGCCGACACTGGCAGGATGAAGCGCTTCGACCCCGCGCCTTCCGCGTGGGGTCCATCCCGGTTCCTGCCGCATGCTCGATCCCGTCCCCGCCCCGCGCGTCGTTCGCGTGGACCCCACCCCCGATCCGATCGCTCAGGCCCGCGCCTTGATGGCCACGGCCGTGGGGCTCGGTGCGCGCCTGCGTGTCACGCAGCACCAGCAGGTGGTGACGCAGCGGAAGGCCGGCTTGTACATCAATGCGCTGGTGAAGCAGGTCGCCCGCCTGCTCCAGGGGACGCGCGCGCACGGCGTGCCGCTGTTGCGCGCGAACGAAGGGGAGCCCGGTCGACGCGTCGCGCACTACGTGATTCGGTCGGAGGTCCTCGATGGTCCGCCGGTCGCGACCCGCCTGCTCGTGGTGGGCAGTGATGGCAAGTTGCGCGTGTGCGTGATCGGTGCGGAGGGCGGCTCGCGTATCTGGGCCGACTATGACGTGACCACCGCACCGGAGGATCTCACGCAGCGCGCGGTGATCGAGACGCTCTCGCGCCTCATCGGTCGTCTCGAGCGCACGGTGACCGATCTGGAGATCCGGCAGATCACGCGCGAAGCCGAGCTCGAGGCGGACATCACGATGGCGAAGGCACGCATCGCCGGCATGACGGACGCTCCCACGGTAGCCCTCGGCACCCGCGCACCGGCAGTGTCGGAGGAGCCGGTGCGTCCGTGGACGCGGCACGGCAGCACGGCCGCGCGGTTGATGGCGGAGCGTACGGCGCCCGCCGCGACCGGGGAACCGGTAGCTGCACCTGCGGCATCGCTCGCGACGTCGACGGCACCGGTCGCCGCGCCAGCGGACGCCGAAGCCGCGACGCCGCTGGATGTCTTCCCAACGGCCACGAACGTGCCGCCGACACGCAGCGTGGAGTCGGCATCAGACGCCCCCGTCTCGCCTTCCGAGCCGACCGGCCCACACACCGCTGGCGCCGACATGGAGCCGCTCGCGTCCGAGGACGATGCGCGCGCGATGCGGCGTCGCCTGCTGCTCACGCGTCTCGGACGCGCGATCTGACGTGCAACGTCCGCGCGCCACGTCTTCACGCGTCAGGCGAGGTCGTCGCCCGTCGGCATCGGACTTCACGCACTCGCCGAGCGAGAGACGACGTGGCCAGCGGCACGCGGACAACTGGTGAGGAGCCGAATCCGAAGGGAGGTGAAAAAGAACAATCGCTGGCGGTCGCGCCAAACAGAGATGTGGCGTGAGAACCGGACGGACCGCCGTCCTCAACACCGCGACAGAACGCGACAGCCGGCCCTCCAAGAAGCACCGAAGCGCGGCGCCACAACTTGCGCTAACGACGAGGGGAAGGATCAGCCCGCTGCCGCACGCGGAGGGCGTCCCACCCGGCCGCGGCAGCGAGCAGCCAAATGGTGACGGTGGCGAAGTGGCCAGAGTGATCCCGTTCGAAGGGCGAAAGTGGCCAAACGCTCAGCAAGGCGAGACCAGAACGCAGAACGATTCCAACGCCGAGCACAAAGGACATCGCGACCATTGCGCGAAGCCGCCCCTGATGGCGGAAGCACCATGCGTTCGCAAGTATTACGGATCCCAGCACGAGAAGGAGAGCGATCTTGATCACGCGGCAGCCTCGGCAGAGTAAACTGGGGTACTGTCAGGCGGAATGCTGCGAGGGTCCCGTGTAGCGACGCCGCGTGAGGGGGTTGTTGACTTCTTCGCCTCGGTAACAACGTCGGAGCGCACGTGCCTTCTCCCAGAGCGACTCACCAGCCGCGAACTGAGCTCCAAGTCCGGTCATGACGGCGCCGGCGACAGCCGCTGTGAAGATACCAGCGGTGGCAGTCCATGTAGCTGCAGCTGCTGCAACGACCGCCCCCATCGCGCCGAGCGTCACATACCCAATGTTGCGTTGCCCGCTCTGATACTGCGCTCGTCTTTCTTGAATCGCCTGACAGACTCCCGCTGCGCAAAGCACGCTGGATGCCACGCCCGGCGAAGCGGACGTCAACCTCAGCGGCAGTAGTCCCGCTCGCGTGGCGAGCATTTCCTCGTCGGCGAGAAGCTCGCCCTCAGCCAGTACCTCGTTTGCGTAACTCTCCAACTCAACGAGGGCTGCGTCAACGATCGCCTCCCCATCGGCCGTCGGAATTGGAGATGAGTCGGACATCGAGCTGGCTGCAGCCACACCGAAGGTCGAGCCCCCGTGCGCCGAGGTTCGACCGCGCTGGCCCTTCGGCGATTGATACACCGTCACCACGAGACCGCTGGTGTTCGCAGCAAGAGAGTCGATCCGAGCCAGCTTCGACGAGCGACTCGGCAGAATGCGCTTTCCGTTCGGAACGTCGGGAGCGGGCCGGAACCCTCCGCGCGAGCTTCGGAGACGGGCGATTGAGACTCCCGTGATCGCCTCGGAGGAGTCAACGAAAATCCGAAGCTCGTGACTCGCGGCGCTCATCCACGCCGAGCCGCCGGACAATGCAACTAGGGGCTCGCTCGGAAGTGGTCGCTCATGACTCTCGTCGCACGCAGCGAGCGATGCTGCTGCGAACGCACAGCACAGAACACGGGCGAGCGCGCGCGCACTTGGCCAACGACGATGACGGGAATGCCTTGGGGGGGGTACACGCAAGTCTCCTGAGAGGGTGATTGCCATCTTCCGGGTTAATGAGTGAACGATCGTATGCCCTGCTGGGTTCCAGGAGGGAGCCGACGATCCGTCGGCGACGACACTTGGATTGTCAATCTGCGCTACAGAGCAACGGCGAGGATCGAGTCAGTCGGTGTGTTTGGAGAGAGCAAAACTCACCGCCGCACCGGTGAAGCCAAGTACCCGCGCCGTACCTCCGCCAGGTGCAATCGACGCTCGATCGGCTGCGCTCGCGCTCCCGATGTCAGACGATTCGGCTCCCACCGACGAGACAATCTGACACAGCTTGGCGTAGCGAGTGAGATGGAATGGTTGCCAGCCTGCCCATTCGTTCTCCTTCGGCGCTGCGTTCATCGACCGTACGACTGCTGGCTCCCACCGCACGCTGCGTTAGCTGATCTCCACCGCCTCTGCAGGCCGAAACTGCAACGCCTCGGCGATGTGCGCACCGCTCACCCCATCGACGTCATCGAGATCGGCAATCGTGCGCGCAACCCGCAACACGCGATGATAGGCAGGCGCGCGCACTCAGTCGCAACCGCTCCGCCGCCGTGCGTAAGAGCGTACGGGCGTCGCTATCCAGGCGAGCGAGTGCCGCGAGCTGACGCACCGACGTACTGGCGTTGGTTGCGAGCGCGCCCTCGTCACGCGTGCGATCGGTGTGGGCGTAGCGACGCGCCTGGCGTGCGCGTGCGCGCGCAATCGACGGTGCAAGTTCCGCCGACGCGCGCCCCTGCCCCACCT
>JALOPN010000405.1 GCA_025453875.1 Gemmatimonadaceae bacterium
GAGCTCGAGGACGCCACGCGTACCCTCACGTCGCGGCTGGCGGCGATCGATCGGAGCGTGCGCGACTACGCGCTCTACACGGTCGATGACACCGGCGCGGTGGTCACGTGGAGCGAGTCGGCCGAACGCGTTCACCAGATGGGCGCCGCCGACATCGTGGGGCGGTCGATGGCCGCGCTCGCCCCGGCCTCGGCGGGCGGTGAATCGCACGTGCGCGATCTGCTCGCGGCCGCCGAACGCAGCGGATGGGCGGAGGAAGAAGGCGATCGAGTGCGTCGCGACGGCACCCCGTTTCCCGCGACCACGATCGTGACGGTCCTCGACGCCACGCGATCCGAGCGCCGCTTCCAGGTGCTCACGCGTGACCTCACCGAACGGCGTCGTCTGGAGCGGCTCGCGCAGGAAGGGAGCAGCACCGACGACGATCTCACCGGCGTGGCCACGCGTCGCGTCTTCTACGATGTGGCCACCACCGAAATCTCGCGTGCGCGCCGCTACCAGCAGCCGCTCACCGTGCTGCTCGTCGACCCCGATCACTTCCGCGACGTCAACGAGGTTCGGTGACGAATGCCTGCGCACGATCGCCGATGTGTGTCGACAGGAGTCCCGCAACACCGACATCATCGGTCGCGTGGGGGGCGAGGAGTTTGCGGTGCTGCTGCCGAGTACGGAGCTCGCAGGCGGTCTGGTGCTGGCCGAGCGTATCCGCGAGCGCATGGCCCGCCACGTGTTCCCCGGGGAGCAGAGTGGCCTGCGCTGCACGGTGTGCGTGGGCGTGGCCGAACTGGCCGCCGAGGCGCCCACAGTCGATGCGCTGCTGGGCATGGCCGAGACGGCGGTGAGCCGGGCCAAGCAGGCGGGGCGCAATTTGGTGGTGGGGCTCGACGACTGACGCAGGTGGGCTCCGGCCCCCCGGGCGGGCCGCCGCGACCCTGCGCGCTGGTTACTTTTCGGGGTTCTCCCCAACCTACGCCCATTGGCCGCTATCTCGGCGGCCTCGCTTCGCTCACCGCGCCGCAGCTTGGTGCGATTGCCATCAAGGCCGCGTTGGAGCGCGCGGGCGTGGCGGGCGATCAGGTCAACGAAGTCATCATGGGCAACGTGCTGCAGGCTGGCGTGGGCCAGGCACCGGCCCGGCAAGCCATGCTGCTCGCGGGCGTGCCGTCGAGCGTGAGTGCGCTCACGATCAACAAGGTGTGCGGCTCCGGGCTCAAGGCGGTGATGCTGGCGGCCCAGGCCATCAAGGCCGGTGACGCGCAGGTCATCGTGGCCGGTGGCATGGAAAGCATGTCGAATGCGCCGCACTACCTGCGCGGCATGCGCGGCGGCGTCAAGCTCGGCAACCAGACGCTCATCGATGGCATGATCCACGATGGTCTGCAGTGCGCCGTGTACGACGTGCACATGGGGCGGCACGCCGAGCATACGGCGAAGAAGGGCAACGTGTCGCGTGAGCGACAGGACGCGTTTGCGGCGTCGTCGCACGCGAAGGCCGTGGCCGCGCAGCAGGCCGGCAAGTTCGACGCCGAGATCGTGCCGGTGGAGATTCCCGGCCGCAAGGGACCCACGGTCGTGCGCACCGACGAAGGGCCGCGTGGTGATACAACCGCCGAATCGCTCGCTGCACTGCGTCCCGCATTCCCGGGCACGGACAAGAGTGAAGCGTTGTCGGTGACGGCGGGCAATGCGTCGTCGCTCAACGATGGCGCCGCCGCGGTGGTCGTGACGAGTGAAGCGTACGCGCGCCAGCACGATCTGCCCATCCTCGCGCACATCACCTCGTACGCCACCGGCGCGGGTGATCCGCAGGAGCTCTTCTTCGCGCCCATTCGCGCGGTGCAGAACCTCATGGCGAAGGAAGGCACCGCCATCGGCGACTACGATCTCATCGAAGCCAACGAAGCGTTCGCATCGCAGGCGTTGGCCGACGGTGATGGCCTCGCGTGGGACGAGGTTCGCGTGAACGTGCACGGCGGCGCGATCGCGCTCGGACATCCCATCGGAGCGAGCGGTGCGCGCGTGCTCGTCACGCTGCTGCACGCGCTCGCCGATCGTGGGGCACGCAAGGGGCTGGCGACGCTGTGCCTCGGCGGCGGTGACGCGGTCGCGTTGGCCGTCGATCGCCGGCCGGCCTGACACGCGCACGGTTCGGGCTGCACGTGAACGCCTCCCGTCCACGGTTCGGCGTCGCCGGACGGGCGCGCCCCGTCGCGGCGTCCGGTTCGCCGTGGTTCGTGGCCGGCACTCTTCATCGCCGCGTGGATGATCGCGAACGCGATGCTTTATCCGCTGCTCGCCACGCTCACCTCGTGGACCGAGACCCCACTCGCGTTTGCCGGCTGGCTGATGCTGGCCGCGACGTGGGCCGCGTGCGTGGTGGCGCTGCGGCAGATCGATGACGCGCCGTGGGCGTCGATCGGCCTCGGCCGTTCGGCGTGGCGCGCGGCCGTACTGTGGCGCGGCACGTGGCTCGGCGCGGCCGCGATCGCGGCGACGGCGCTGCTGCTGTTCGTCACCGGGACGCTGCGTGTGGAGTGGCTTGCCGACGGC
>JALOPN010000127.1 GCA_025453875.1 Gemmatimonadaceae bacterium
GCGGGCGCCAGTCTACACGGGGCGCTGATGCGGTTCTCCACGACATCGCCGATTGGCGTGGTGGGGGCCGGCGCGATGGGCGCGGGGATCGCGCAGGTCTCGGCGGTGGCCGGCCATCCGGTGTTGCTCGCGGATGCGAGTGCGGCGGCCATTGAGAGGGCGCGCACAGGACACCAGAAGGCGCTCGCGCGCGAGGTCGAGAAGGGGCGCCTTTCGGCGACGGATGCGGCGGCGGTGCTGGCGCGCCTGACGTACGTTGTTGGCGCCGACGCGTCCGCGCTCGCGCCGTTCTCGCAGTGTGCGCTGGTGATCGAAGCGATCATCGAGGATCTTGCGATCAAGCGGACGCTGTTCGCCACGCTCGAAGCCATCGTCGCGCCCGACGCGGTGCTCGCGAGCAACACCTCCTCGCTCTCGATCGCGGCGCTCGCGGGCGCAGTGCGACATGGGGCGCGCGTGCTCGGCGTGCACTTCTTCAATCCGGCGCCGGTGATGCCGCTCGTGGAGATCATCCCCGCGCTCGGCACCGATGCCGCACTTGCCGCCGACGTGCGCGCGCTCGTGGACGCGTGGGGCAAGGTGACGGTGCTCGCCTCGGATACACCGGGGTTCATCGTGAATCGCATCGCGCGTCCGTTCTATGGCGAAGCGCTGCGCATTCGCGACGAGCAGCTCGCCGACTGCGCCACGATCGACTGGGCGCTGCGCGATCTCGGTGGCTTTCGCATGGGTCCGTTCGAACTCATGGACTTCATCGGCAACGACGTCAACTACGCGGTCACCTGTTCAGTGTTCGAGGCGATGTCGTATGATGCGCGATACAGGCCGTCCATCACGCAACGTCGTCTGGTGGAGGCGGGCTGGCTTGGTCGCAAGTCGGGACGTGGCTATTACGACTACGCCGAGGGCGCGACGCGGCCGAAGCCGGTGCGCGACGAGGTACTGGGCCGCGCCATTCTCGGGCGAGTGCTGGCCATGCTCGTGAATGAAGCGGTCGATGCCGTGCACTTCGGTGTCTCGTCGCCGGCCGACATCGAGCTCGCGATGACGAAGGGCGTCAACTATCCGCGCGGCCTGCTCGCGTGGGGCGACGCACTCGGTCCCGCCTCGGTGCTGGCCACGCTCGATGCACTGCAGCAGGACTATCTCGAAGATCGCTACCGCGCGAGCGTCCGACTCCGGCGTCTCGTGCGCGAGGGCGGGAGTCTGCTCACGTGACGGTGGCGCAGGGGGGCGCGCACGTCCGCGGCACCGAGTGTCGTACGCGGACGTCGCATGTGCTTCCGACATCGTCGTCGACCGTTTCTCCTTCACCGTGATGCTCGCATGACCGTTGGCTCCCGACTCCCGGCGTACATCGTGGACGGTGTGCGTACGCCCATCGGTTCACTCGGCGGCGCCCTCAGCCCCGTGCGTGCCGACGATCTCGCCGCGCACGTGCTGCGTTCGCTGCTGCAGCGCCACCCGACGCTCGACGCCGGTGCGATCGACGACGTGATCCTTGGCTGCGCCAATCAGGCCGGCGAAGACAATCGCAACGTGGCGCGCATGGCGGCGCTGCTCGCCGGGTTGCCCGTGAGCGTACCGGGTGAGACCGTCAATCGGCTCTGTGCGAGTGGGTTGAGCGCGGTGGCCGGTGCGGCGCGCGCGATCGGGGTGGGGGAAGGCGACCTGTATCTCGCAGGTGGCGTGGAGAACATGACCCGTGCGCCGTTCGTGATGTCGAAAGGCAGTACGGCGTTCGGTCGGGATGTGCAGCTCTTCGACACCAGTCTTGGCTGGCGCTTCGTGAACCCCGCCATGAAGGCGCAGTACGGGGTGGACGCGATGGGCGAAACGGCCGAGCACGTGGCTACGCAGTTCGGCGTGTCGCGCGACGATCAGGACCGGTTCGCGCTGCGCTCCCAGCAGAAGGCGGCGGCCGCGCGCACGGCCGGGCGCTTCGTGCGTGAGATCGCGCCGGTGGAGATTCCGCAGAAGAAGGGGGCGGTGGTGACCGTGGCCGAGGACGAGTTCCTGCGGCCCGAGACCACCCTCGAGGGATTGGCGAAGCTCAAGCCGGTGTTTCGCCATGACGGGCAGGGCTCGGTCACGGCCGGCAACGCGTCGGGGCTCAACGATGGCGCGGCGGCGCTCCTGGTCGCGTCTGCTGCGGCGGTCGAGCGGTTCGGCCTGACGCCACGCGCCCGCATCGTCGCCGCAGCGGCGGCCGGTGTCGAGCCGCGCATCATGGGCATCGGGCCGGTCCCCGCCACGCGCGCCGTGTTGCAGCGCGCGGGGTTGACGCTGGAGCAGATGGATGTGATCGAGCTGAACGAAGCGTTCGCGGCGCAGTCGCTGGCCTGTCTGCGCGAGCTCGGTGTGTCAGACGACGATCCGCGCGTGAACCCGAACGGGGGCGCGATCGCACTCGGCCATCCGCTCGGCATGAGCGGTGCGCGTCTCGCGCTCACGGCGACGCATGAGCTGGAGGCGCGCGGCGGACGTTACGCGCTCTGCACCATGTGCATCGGGGTGGGGCAGGGGTACGCCGTGATTCTCGAACGGGTCTGAGCGAGAGTTACACATGATCTACGCGTTCGACGACTTCATCCCGGTGGTGCACGAGACCGCATTCGTGCACCCGCAGGCGGCGGTGACGGGCAACGTGATCATCGGGCGCGATGTCTACATCGGTCCGGGCGCGGCCATTCGCGGCGACTGGGGCGGCATCGTGATCGAGGACGGCTGCAATGTGCAGGAGAACTGCACGATTCACATGTTCCCGGGCGTGACGGTGGTGCTCGAAGCAGGAGCGCACATCGGCCACGGCGCCATCGTGCACGGCGCGCGCATCGGCGCGAATACGCTCGTGGGAATGAACGCCGTGATCATGGACAACGCGGTGATCGGCGCGGGGTGTATCGTGGGGGCGCTGTGTTTCGTGCCGGCCGACTTCGTGATCCCCGATCGCAAGGTGGTGGTTGGCAACCCGGCGAAGATCGTGAAGGACGTGAGCGACGACATGCTCGCGTGGAAGAGTGAGGGCACGGCGCTGTATCAGCAGCTGCCGGCCGCGATGCGCGCGAGGTGGCGGCCGGTCGAGCCGCTGCGCGAGGTGCCAGCCGATCGGCCGACGCAGGCGCGCATCCTCGACACCTGGAACCAGACGCGGCGCGATCGTGCCGCGACCACCTCGGAGTGACACGCATGCACGTCGGACAGCTCGGGAACTACGCACTCGGCGAGTGGGTGCAGGGCAGCGGTCGAACCACGGACCTCGTGCACGCTGTCACGGGCGACGTGATCGGACAGGCGTCGAGCGGTGGCCTGCCGTTCGCGGCCATGGCGGACTATGCGCGCACGGTGGGTGGTCCGGCGCTGCGTCGTCTCACCTTTCACGAGCGCGCCGCGATGCTCAAGGCACTCGCCGTGTATCTCATGGAGCGCAAGGAGACGTTCTACGCGCTGTCGAGCGCGACCGGCGCCACGCGAGCCGATTCGTGGGTGGACATCGAAGGTGGCATCGGCACGTTCTTCGCGTACGCGAGTCGCGGTCGTCGCGAGTTCCCGAACGAAACGGTGTACGTGGACGGGCCCGTGGAGCCGCTCTCGAAGGGCGGCAGCTTCGTCGGTCGTCACATCTGTGTGCCCCTTGAAGGCGTGGCCATTCACATCAACGCATTCAACTTCCCCGTGTGGGGGATGCTCGAGAAGCTTGCGCCGGCGCTGCTGGCCGGTGTGCCGTGCATCGTGAAGCCCGCCACCGCCACGAGCTATCTCACGGAACTCGTGTTTCGCGCGATGGTGGAGGCGCAGGTGTTGCCAGCGGGTGCGATCCAGCTCATTTGCGGCAGCGCCGGTGACCTGCTCGATCACGTGCTGGAGCAGGATAGTGTGGCGTTCACCGGCTCGGCGGCGACCGGCCAGATGCTCAAGGCCAATCCGGCGATCCTGCGCCATTCGGTGCGGTTCAACATGGAGGCCGACTCGCTCAACTGTTGTATCCTGGGTCCCGACGCAACGCCGGGCACGGACGAGTTCGATCTCTTCGTGAAGGAGGTCGTGCGCGAGATGACGACCAAGGCCGGGCAGAAGTGCACGGCCATTCGCCGCACGATTGTGCCCGCCGGGCTCGAAGCGGCGGTGGTGCAGGCGCTCTCGGCGCGTCTCGCGAAGACGGTGATCGGCGATCCGAGCGTGGAAGGTGTGCGCATGGGCCCGCTCGCCACGCACGGACAGGTGCGCGACGTTGGCGCGGCCGCCGAACGCATCCGCTCGGCGGCGCAGCTCGTGTACGGCGGCGGCGACTTCGCGGTGACGGGCGCCGACCGGACGCGTGGCGCGTTCTTCGGTCCGCAGCTCCTGGTGTGCAGCGATCCGTTCACGACCGACGAGCCGCATGACGTGGAAGCGTTCGGGCCGGTGAACACCATCATGGCCTATCGCGACCTGGGCGAAGCGATTGCACTGGCGCGCCGTGGCCGCGGCTCGCTCTGTGGGTCGGTGATCACGCACGATCCGCGGGTGGCGCGTGAGCTGATCGTGGGGGCAGCGCCGTATCACGGCCGTCTGCTCGTGCTCGACCGAACGAGCGCGAAGGAGAGCACGGGACACGGTTCGCCCCTGCCCAACCTGGTGCACGGTGGCCCGGGGCGCGCGGGTGGTGGCGAGGAGATGGGCGGCACACGGGGGGTGCTGCACTACATGCAGCGCGCTGCGGTGCAGGGCAGTCCCACCATGCTGCAGGCGATCACGCGCGAGTACACCAAGGGGGCGGAGACGCGCACCGACCGCGTGCATCCCTTCCGCAAGACCTTCGACGAACTCGAGGTGGGCGACACGCTCATCACGCCGTCGCGCGAGATCACGCTCGCCGATGTGGAGCGCTTCGCCGCGTTGTCCGGGGACACGTTCTACGCGCACATGAGCGACGACGACGCGCGCGCGAATGGCGTGTTCGAGCGGCGCGTGGCGCACGGCTACTTCGTGGTGTCGGCCGCGGCAGGGCTGTTCGTGGAGCCCTCGCTGGGCCCGGTGCTCGCGAACTACGGCCTCGAGAACCTGCGCTTCACCAAGCCCGTGTACCCGGGGGATACGATCACGGTGCAGCTCACGGTGAAGAAGAAGACGGCCAAGCCGCCGCGCGAGGGCGAGGTGCCGCAGGGCGTGGTGGAGTGGGACGTGGAAGTGCGCAATCAGGACGCGGACGTGGTGGCAGTGTACAGCATCCTGACGTTGGTGAAGCGCGCGGGGTGACACGGGTCACTCGCGACTCCGTGGCCGCGCGTGGTGCTGCGGGCGAACTCGTGTCCGGTGCGCGAGTGGACTGGTAGGCGTTTGTCGTGGTGGGGTCGCGATGTCGGCAGCCGACCGCTTTCACGCGCTACAGTCGAGTCCGCTTGTCGCGTGCTGCCGACTACAGTCGAGCTCGTTCGCGAAGGCCGATCCGTTACTGTTGGCTGCATGTGCGCGCTAACGTGCGATTGGACATGAGGTTGCGCACGGCACGCGCGCCTGTTTCGAGGCGTTGCCGTGCGTGTATGCACCGTGCGTGACGTGCGAGGGCTTGACATCTCTCTCTCTCTCTCTCTCTCTGTTGAAGGCACCAGCTGATGCAACAGGCGATGCACTCGGCGTCGCGTGTGGTGCCAGCGTTTCGTGTGGAGCGAAGCATGCGAGTGACGCAGAAGAGACGAATCGTGGTTGGCGCGTTCGGAATCGCCGCGGTGATGCTGGCACTGAGCGTGGTGCCAACGAAGGTAGAGGCGCTTGTAGAGCCTGAGGCGGG
>JALOPN010000128.1 GCA_025453875.1 Gemmatimonadaceae bacterium
CCTCGCGCGCGGGTTCGCGGGTCGGTGCCACGGCGCGCGGCGCAACTGTTGGCATGCTCGTCTGCCCCACTGCGAGCGCCCGCTGCGTGGCCACCAGCCCGGCCGTGAGCGCCAGCACGCCGGTGAACTGGTGCAGCACACCGAGCGGCACCGGCACGGCGAGCAAGAGCGTCGTCACGCCGAGCACGAGCTGCACCGAGATCACCGCACCAAACGCGAACACGCTGCGCCGTACCGCGTCGGCCAGCGGTGCCTCGCGCGCGCGCCACGCGAGCGTGAGCACGAGCAGCGTCACCACGATGGCGAGCGTGCGGTGATGAAACTGCGCGGCCACGGGATTCTCGAACGCGTTCGCCCACCACGGCGACATCGCCACGTACCCCGGTGGCACGACCTGTCCGCCCATGAGCGGGAACTCGTTGAAGATCTTCCCGGCGCGCAGCCCGGCCACGAAGCCGCCCGACAACACGGTGATGCCGAGCAAGGTCGTCACACCGAGCAGCGCGGTGCGCCAGCCGCGCGGTGTGCGTGACGGCGCCCGCAACTCGGCCGCGTCGCGCTCGCGCAGTTCGCTGTACGTCCACACGCACACCGCGAGAATGCCGAGCGCGAGTCCGAGGTGCGCGGTGAGGCGATACGCGCTCACGCTGATGCGCTCGACGAGTCCACTCTGCACCATGTACCAGCCGAGGGCGCCCTGCGCGAGCGTGAGCACGGGCAGCGCGGTGAGTCGCAGGCGCAAGCCGCGCGGAATGCGCCGCTGCGCCATGAACACGAGCCACGGAATCGCGAACACGAGGCCGACCGTGCGCGCGACGTTCCGGTGGAACCACTCCCACCAGAAGATCCACTTGAACTGACCGAGCGTGATGCCGGCGTGCGTGGCACTCGCCTGCGGGATCTGCAGGAACTTCTGGTACTCCACGTCCCAGGCCGCCGCGTCCGACGGCGGCAGCGCGCCGGAGACGGGCTTCCACTCGGTGATGGAGAGGCCGCTTTCGGTGAGTCGCGTGATGCCGCCCACGGCCACCGCGAAGAAGACCGCGAGGATGGACGCGAAGAGCCAGCGACGCAGCGCGAGGCGGTCGCGCGCGGGCAGCGCGTCCGGGTGGCCGAAGTGTGAAGAGCGTGGCACCCCTGAACCCTGACCGAGGGCGCAGAGCGGGTCAAGACGGGCGCGCACCGAACCGACTAACTTGCGGCGTTCCTGCGACCAGTCCAGACCGGAGATTCCTCGTGGCCACGATTCTGCAGCGCCTCCCCGTTGGTGAAAAAGTCGGTATCGCCTTCTCGGGCGGGCTCGACACCAGTGCCGCCCTGCACTGGATGCGCGCCAAGGGCGCCGTCCCCTACGCCTACACGGCCAACCTCGGCCAGCCCGACGAGTCGGACTACGACGAGATCCCGCGCAAGGCGATGCAATACGGCGCCGAAGCCGCGCGCCTCATCGATTGCCGTCATCAGCTGGTGGCCGAGGGCATCGCGGCCATTCAGAGCGGCGCGTTTCACGTGACGACGGCCGGTGTGACGTACTTCAACACCACGCCGCTCGGTCGCGCGGTGACGGGCACGATGCTCGTGGCCGCCATGCGCGAAGACGACGTCAACATCTGGGGCGACGGCAGCACGTACAAGGGGAACGACATCGAGCGCTTCTACCGCTACGGGCTGCTCACCAACCCGGGGCTGCGCGTCTACAAGCCGTGGCTCGACCAGGCGTTCATCGACGAACTCGGCGGCCGCACGGAAATGAGCGAGTACCTCGTGGCCAATGGCTTCGCGTACAAGATGAGCACCGAGAAGGCGTACTCCACCGACTCGAACCTGCTCGGCGCGACGCACGAAGCGAAGGACCTCGAGTTCCTCGACAAGGGCATGACCATCGTGCAGCCGATCATGGGCGTCGCGTTCTGGCGCGACGACGTGCCGGTGGCGCGCGAGACGGTGTCGGTGCGCTTCGAGGACGGCGTGCCGGTGGCGCTCAACGGCCGCACGTTCGACACGCTGCTCGATCTCTTCCTCGAAGCGAACGTCATCGGCGGACGCCACGGCCTCGGCATGTCCGACCAGATCGAGAACCGCATCATCGAAGCGAAGAGCCGCGGCATCTACGAAGCGCCGGGCATGGCGCTGCTCTTCCTTGCCTACGAGCGCCTCGTGACCGGCATTCACAACGAGGACACGATCGAGCAGTACCATCTCAACGGTCGCAAGCTCGGTCGCCTGCTGTATCAGGGGCGCTGGCTCGACCCGCAGGCGATGATGCTGCGTGAATCGGCGCAGCGCTGGGTGGCGCGCGCGGTGACGGGCGAGGTCACGGTCGAGCTGCGTCGAGGAAACGACTACACGATCCTCAACACCGAGAGCCCGAATCTCACGTACAAGCCCGAGCGGCTCACGATGGAGAAGGGCGAGGCGTTCTTCACGCCGGCCGATCGCATCGGGCAGCTCACGATGCGCAATCTCGACATCGCGGATACGCGTGAGAAGCTCATGATCTACACGGAGACCGGGCTGCTGCAGGCGAGCACGGCCACCGACGTGCCGCGCCTCAAGGATGGGCGGTAGTGCTCGCAGCGGTGGGAACGGCAGGAACTGAAGGACGCGAAGACGCGAGGGACGCGAAGGACGCGAGAACTGCAACAGAAACGGCAACCAATAGCGGAAGACGAACCGAAGAAGGACGATAAGAAAAACAAAGAAGAGCAACGGCAACTGCGGGTCAGTTGCTGTTGCTCTTCTTCACTTTGTCTTCCCCTTCTTCGGTTCGTCTTCCCGTGTCCGTTGCAGTTCTCGCGTCCTTCGCGTCCCTCGCGTCTTCGCGTCCTTCAGTTCCTGCCGTTCCCGTCGTTCACGCCGCGAGCGCGCGCTCGAGCTGATGCACACAATACGCCGCGAGCTCCAGCGACGCGAAGCCTTCGCGGTCGCGCGATTCGGGGTGCCAGTGCCACGTCGATTCGCTCGCGGCGCTCGGCACGAAGCTCTGCTCCCACACACCCACCGGCGGCACCGCGATCGGACGACCGTGCAGTCGTTCCGGGAGATGGTCGCCACGCGGGGCAATGGTGCCGCGCCAGACGATCGCGAGCAGCTCGCCATTGGCCGGCGAATCGGTGCCGTTGCGCAGCCAGGCGACCGTGAGGGCGACTGGGCCGAGCTGCACGATGCAGCGGTCGGGCATGCGGCGGAGCGTGGGCGCCTCGTGGCCGTTGGCCGTGGCAAACGACGCCGCAGCGTCGGCAAGGGCATCGGCCAGTCGGCCGATCTCGCGGGCGCAGACACTCACGGCCCGGTGCGAGGAGAGGAAGGCGAGCGATGGGTTGTCGCTGCCAAGCGTTTCGAACGGGTCGAGCTGGATCACGCGTACTCCGGGGTGACCGTGGGCCGTGATCGAGGCGCCGGGACGGTGGCAGGGCGCCGGAAGCACGCCGCGTTGCGTGCCGATACAAGGGAATCTAATGCGGTGCAGTCCGAACCGCCCGGTCCAGTTCCGGCGGTTTCTTCACCGTTACGCGGCGGGACCACGCCGTTTCGCGGGCGCGTCGCGACGGGATTGACTCCGCGCCTTCTCCTCGTGAGGTTGCGCGCTCAGCCCAGGGGTGCCCGCGCACACGGCGCGGGCTGAGATCACACCCGTCGAACCTGCTCCGGATCATGCCGGCGAAGGGAGGCCACATGGCAGACGTCCATCCGTCCACCGCCCCGCACCTGGCGGCGGCCGTCCACGGTGTCGTGACGCGCATTCGCGCCGCGGCACCACTCGTCCACAGCATCACCAACTACGTGGTGATGAACACCACCGCGAACGCGCTGCTTGCCCTCGGTGCGTCGCCCGCGATGGTGCACGCGCTCGAGGAAGTCGAGGACTTCACGAGCATTTCCAGTGCGCTCGTCGTGAACATCGGCACCCTGTCACCGCTCTGGGTGACGGCCATGCAACGGGCGGCTGTGCGCGCGAACGAGCGGGGCATTCCGTGGGTGCTCGACCCCGTGGGTGCGGGCGCGACGGCCTATCGCACCGACACGGCGCGCGCGCTGCTGGCGCTGCGTCCGACAATCCTGCGCGGCAACGCGTCGGAGATTCTCGCGGTCGCCGGTGAAGCGGGCGGCACCAAGGGCGTCGACTCCACCGCCGGCAGCGACGCCGCGCTCGACGCGGCGACGCGCGTGGCGCAGCAGCATCAGTGCACGGTGGTGATCACGGGCGCCGTCGATATCGCCACCGACGGCGCGCGCGTCGTGCACTGCGGTAACGGGCATCCACTCATGCCCCGCGTGACGGGCCTCGGCTGCTCGCTGAGTGCGCTGACCGGCGCATGTCTCGCGGTGGAAACCGACGCGCTGCACGCCGCGGCTGCCGCGCTCGCGATCGCCGGCACGGCGGGTGAAGTAGCGGCCGAGCGCGCGAAGGGGCCCGGTACGTTGCAGCTCGAAATGCTCGACGCGCTGTACCAACTCACGCCCGCCGAATTCGCGGCGAAGGCGCGGCTGTGGTGAGCGCGCCCTTCTCGGCGCAAATGCAGGCGCGCAGTGCCGCGCTGCTCGAACGCATCGTCGCGCACCCGTACAATCGCGCGCTCGTGGCCGGCACGCTCGACGCGGCGGTGTTTGCGCAGTACGTGGTGCAGGACGCGCTGTATCTCGTGGAGTATGGTCGTGTGCTCGCCACGCTCGCAGCCAAGGCGCCCGATGCAGAGCGCGTACTGCAGTTCTCGCGCGCGACCGAAGGGGCGATCGTCGTGGAGCGGCAGCTGCACGGCGGCTTCATGCAGCAGTTCGGCATCGATGTCACCGAGGCTGCGCGCGCGACCGCGTCCCCGTCGTGTCAGGCGTACACCGATTTCCTGCACGCGAGTGTGCATCGCGATGGCTACGCGGTGGGACTCGCGGCGGTGCTGCCGTGCTTCCGCGTCTACTACGACGTGGGGCGTCGCCTCGCGGCTGAACCGCAGGTGGCGAACAATCCCTACGCGGCGTGGATCGCGACGTACAGCGACGACGCGTTCGGCGAGGCGGTGCTCGCGGCCGAAGCGGCAGCCGACGCGGCGTGGGCGGCGGCGGGCGCGCCGGAGCGGGCGCGCATGATCGCGGCGTACGATCGCTCGGTGGTGTACGAGTGGATGTTCTGGGATTCGGCGTGGCGGCGCGAGCGGTGGGCTGAGGCGGTGTGACGTGGGGACTGCGGGGACGGCGGGAACTGCAGGAACGGCGGGAACTGCAGGAACGGCAGGACGCGAAGACGCGAAGGGCGCGAAGGACGCGAGAACTGCAACAGAGTTGGCGGAAGACAAACCCAAGAAGAACGAAAGAAGGACGAAGAAGAGCAACAGCAACTCACCGGCGGTTGCAGTTGCTCTTCTTCATTTTGTCTTCCCCTTCTTCGGTTCGTCTTTCCCCGCTCGGTTGCGGTTGCAGTTCTCGCGTCCTTCGCGTCCTTCGCGCCCTTCGCGTCTTCGCGTCCTGCCGTTCCCGTCGTCCCCGCGTCCTGCCGTTCCCGCCGCCCCGCCGATTATGGCGTCCGGAACGGCAGCGGCCCGTTGTCTCGACTCAGTTCGCGGATCATGCGATCGTCGCCCGTCACTTCCCAGTAGATGAGCGACACCGGGATCATGCCGGCGCCGTTGAGTTCATCCATGACGCGCTGCATGGTGAAGCCGTCGCCAAGCTGGCGGGCGCGTTCCGCGATCACCTCTTCGAGCAGCCGTCCACCGGTGACGTAGCTCGCGCCGTATCCCGGCTGCCGCAGATACAGATGCTGTTCATGCCGAGCCCGCGTGCGGCACGCGTGATGAGCATGATCCACACGATCTCGCGTGAGCGCGGACTCTGGTCATACAGACCCGCGTGCATCATCCACTCTTCCATCACCGTGGCCATCCCCTCGGCGCGGCTCATCCACACGTTGTAGAGGAGCGGCGTCGCGCGGATCGGGCTCGGATGCGGCGCGACGCGAATGCGCATGTTGTCCCACCAATGATAGAGGTGGGTCCAGAGCGGGATGGGGTCGCGGTGGGTGGTCTGGAAGAAGAAGTTGCGTCGCTCTTCGGGCACGAAGCTCGTGAGCCGCTCGCGTAGCGCGCGCTCCATCCACGGTTCCATCGTGAGGATGCGCTTGTCGGTCATGAACTGCAGATAGCGCGGCAGCGCCGCCGCCTGCATCGAATCGTACTCGGCGGCCGTCTGCGCAATGCGCATGGGCGGCAGGCCGCGGTTGCGCGTCTCCTCGAGACGCAGCGACGCGTGCGCGCGCGCGAGCTCGCGCCGCGTGATCGTGACTTCTTCGGCCCACGTGAGCGGGACCAGCAACACGTTGCGCAGATACCACGTGTACTGGTCACGTCCGATGCCGGAGGGCCCCGTCTTCTTTGGTGCCTCTTCCTCAAGCCACTGTGCGAACTGCGTGGTCGCGGAGCGCGCAGCGGCGATGGCGCGGGCGAGTTCTCGATCGCGTGTGCCGACGCGTTCGGCGAGCGTGCCGAGTGCGTCGTCCTGCTCCTCGAATGCACGCACGCCGCCCACCCACAGGTCCTTCGCGTTGCTCGCCGCGAGGTTCACACGCGCCTGCTCGAGCAGCGGCGGAACCGTGCGCAGCTGTTCGGTGAGCCGACGCGATTCGTCGCGTGTGAGCGGACGGATCGTGTCGAGCCCCGTGCGTGGCCAGATGCCGTACTGCCAGAGGCGTACGGCGCCGTGAATGGTGGGACCTTCTTCGGCCGGCGTGTCGCTCTCCGACGTGCGCACCGACGCGTAGTACGCGGGATCGCGCTCGTGCGGCTTGAGCACCGTGAGGTGGTAGAGCATGCCGTTCATTTCGGCGCGCACGAGATGCCAGTCGACCTGTTCCTTGATGGTCCAGCCGGTGGTGTCGATGGCGGCCAGTCGCTGCTGCAGCACGCGCAACGAATCGAGCCGGCGCGCGGTGGTGGCGGGCGAGTAGTCCGGCGCGCCCGCCACGCGCGGTGGTTCTTCGAACGTGCGCCAGCCGCGGAAGAGCGTGACCAGGTCGGGGTAGGTGCGGCTCGTCTCCTGCGCGGGCAGGGAGGCGGCACCAACGCTCACGGCGTCCGCGGACGTCGGCGAGGACCTCCAACATGCTGCGTCGGCGCGTCCGGCGACAAGGCGTACGGTCGGGCGGACAAACGGCAGGACGCGAAGGCGCGAAGGACGCGAGGGACGCGAAGGGCTGCGCCGGTGAAACGGTCATTCGTCGAGTCGTGCTGTCGATTCGTCGATTCACCGGAATCCGGCCGGCCGGAGCGGCGTAGGCTCCGTCATGCACACCACGAAACTCCGTCTCCCGCTGCTGTTCCTCGCCGTCGGCGCGTTCGGTCCGGGGGTTGCCACGCTCGCAGCGCAGTCCAGCGTGGTGACCGGTCGGGTCGTGCGGCCGAGTGGCCAGATGGTGACTGGCGCCACCATCGAACTGTTCGAGACCGAAGAACGCGCCGTGACCGACAGTCTCGGGCAGTTCCGCCTTCGTACGACGTGGACGGGGCCGGCCATGCTCGTCGTGCGCGCCGTGGGCGATCCGCCGGTCACGCGCGAACTCACGCTACCCACCGACAGCACGTTCACGCTCGTGCTGCCGCGCGGCGTGCCGCGATTGACCGCCCTGCGCGTGCAACCGGCCGGTGAGTTCCGGCTCAGCAGTGCGAACACGAGCGAGGCACTCACGCCGCTCGACATCGTGCAGACGCCCGGAGCAGCGGCCAACGTCGCCCGGGCGCTGCAGATCGCGCCCGGCGTGAGCAACGTCGACGAAGGCACCGGGCTGTTCGTGCGCGGCGGTGATGTGACCGAAACGCGCGTGCTGGTCGACGATGTCGTCATGCTCTCGCCCGCCCGTTTCGACAACCCCACGGGACACGTGGGCGCGACGCTCAATCCGTTCCTGCTGTCCAACGCGACGCTGTCGGCCGGCGCCTTCGGCGCCGCCTACGGCAATGCGCTCAGCGGCATCGTGCGCATGGAAACCGCAGGCCGCCCCACGCGCAGCACCGGCTCGCTCACCGCGAGTGTGGGTGGCGCCTCGGCGTCGGGCGCGTTCGCCATCACACCACGGTTCGGCGTGCGGGTGCAGGCCGATGTGAA
>JALOPN010000129.1 GCA_025453875.1 Gemmatimonadaceae bacterium
ATGCGCTTCGATGACTGGCTCGGTCCGGGCCCCATTACGGCGCACGAGCTCGAGTCGATCTTCCTGTTTGCCGACGAAACGCGCGTGGTGACGTTCCCGCTCAGCGGCGCGCGCCTGCGCGAGGTGCTCGAACACGGTGTCTCGCAGCGCCGTCTTGGCAGCGGTGCGTATCCGCAGGTGAGTGGCGTGCGCTTCAGCTTCGATGCGCGTTTGCCGTCGGGCCGACGGATCGTGGGGCCACTGCGTCGCGACGATGGACGCGAGATCGGGGACGCCGAGATCGTGCAGGTGGCGTTCCCGTCGTTCCCGAGTTGCCGCGGGGGGGATGGCTACCAGGTGCCCGAGGCGCAGGCGGTGTGTGCGCGGCACGATGCCGATCCGTCGAGCGCGCCGCGCAGTGCCGAGCTGCTGGTGCAGCATGTGGTGGGGATGGGGGGCACCATCGTGCCGCCAGCCACGGGACGCGTCGGGCGCATGGATCGGCGCTGAGGCGCTGAAGCGCAGCGGCGGGCGCCGTCAGCGAAACGCTGATTGCGTTCTTTCGGCGCGACGAGCAAGGTGGGTCAGTTCCGGCGTGCGCGCCGGGCGTGATCGTTCCGCTCACCAGGAGCCACCGTGTCTGCCACGCATGAACCCGTCACGCCCCGCGATGCCGATGCGCTCGCGCGGCTTCGCCTGACCGGCAAGGTCGCCATCGTCACGGGCGGCACGCGCGGCATCGGCTTTGCGGCCGCCACGACACTCGCGCGCGCCGGTGCGCGCGTGGTCATCTCGAGCCGCAAGGCCGAACACGTAGCGGCGGCGGAACGCGCGCTGCGCGCCGACGGACTCGACGTCACCGGCGTCGTGGCGCACATGGGCGTCATGGATGACGTGCGCGGCCTTGCCGCGCACACCGTCGAGGCCTACGACGGGATCGATATCATCGTGAACAACGCGGCCACGAATCCGGTCTACGGGCCGCTGCAGCAGCAGGATGAGGCCGTCTTCGCGAAGGTGATGAGCGTGAATGTGCAGGGCCCGCTCGAGCTCTGTCGCACGGCGCACTCGGTGATGCAGAGCCGCGGCGGCGGTGCCATCGTGAACATCTCATCCGTTGGCGGCGTGTCGCCCGAGGCCGGCCTCGGGCTCTACTCCGTGAGCAAGGCGGCACTCATCTCGCTTACCAAGGTCATGGCGCAGGAGTGGGGTGCCGACGGCATTCGTGCCAACGTCGTGTGTCCGGGGCTCGTGCGCACGCGGTTCAGTCGCGTGCTGCTCGACGATCCGCTCGTGGCCACCATCGCCGACCGGCAGCCGATTGGTCGCGTCGGCACACCCGACGATATCGCGGGGCTGATTCTCTTTCTCGCGAGTGATGCGTCGGCCTTCTGCACGGGTGGTGTGTATCTCGCCGACGGCGGGTTGCTCGTGTAGGTTGAACTTCGACCCCGCTTTCCCTTTTTCCTGTCGAGGCCAACGCGGATGTTCAGGTCACAAACACGAGTGCATGCAGCCATGTGGCGCGCGAAGCTGCTGCTCGTATTGGCCGTCGCCTGCCTTCCATCCCGCGCTTCGGCGCAGCCGCAAGCCATCGATGAGCTCGCACGTGCGGTGACGGGTACCTCCGCTCCCGTACGCTGCGTCGACGCGAGCGCTGATCGTGCAGAGGGGAGCCCGATCAGGAGCTGCGCGTGGCGGACGAATGGTGTGGCGCGCGTCGATACGCTCACTGTCGAAACGTACGGAGCGGACAGCGTGCTGTTGCAGTTCGAGCGGGAGCTCGAGAATGACGCAGCCGTACAGACGTTCCTTGAAACCGTCGAGCGCTTCGGCGCGGAACGAGGGCTCGCACGCACCACGTGTCGTGCGAGCGACACGCCAGCGGGCACATCACGCGGCATGCTCTGGCGATCGACGGGGCTGCTCGTGCACGCGACAACCTTCGCAGAAAAGAACAGCCCGCCTCGCCTGCTGCTCGTGGCGACGACCACGCCCGACGCGTTCGATGTGGCGCTGTTCTGCGGGGCGAGCCAGTCTCCGTCGACCGAACGCACCACGATGTAGTTCACGCGTACCCGGTCGCGACGCACAAGGCGCCGCGACCGGGATGGCCACGCTCAGGCGACGGGGTACACCTCGAACACTCCCGCCGCACCCATGCCGCCACCGATGCACATGGTGACGAGACCGTAGCCGCCACCACGGCGCCCGAGCTCGTGCACGAGCTGCGTGGTGAGCTTTGCGCCCGTCGCGCCAAGCGGGTGGCCGAGCGCGATCGCGCCGCCGTTCACATTCACGATGGACGGATCCATGTCGAGTTCGCGCATCACGGCGAGCGCCTGCGCGGCGAACGCTTCGTTGAACTCGATGAGCGTGATGTCCTGCAACGAGAGTCCCGCGCGCGTGAGCGCCTTCGGAATCGCGTGAATCGGTCCCACGCCCATGATGTCGGGCGCGACACCGGCCGTGGCGAACGACACGAAGCGTGCGAGTGGCCGCAGGCCGAGTGCCTCGGCGCGATCACGCCGCATCACCAGCACCGCAGCGGCGCCGTCGGAGTAGGGCGACGCATTGCCCGCCGTGACCGTACCCTTCGCGCTGAACGCGGGACGCAGCTTGGCGAGCCCCTCGCGCGTCGTGTCGAGACGCGGGCACTCGTCGGTGTCCACCACCACGTCGGTCACCGTGCGCGTCGCGCCCGACCACTGTTCACGACGCACGGTAATGGGCACGATCTCCGGCGCGAACACGCCGTTCGCCAGCGCGGCCGCCGCCTTCTGCTGCGACGCGAACGCGAAGTCGTCCTGCATGTCGCGCGTGATCCCCCACCGTTGCGCCACCCGCTCAGCGGTGAACCCCATGCCGATGTAGTGCTCGGTGATCTCCGGGGCGAGTCGCGTGTGATAGCCCGACATGGGCACCTGCGACATCATCTCGATGCCACCCGCGAGCACGGCATCGCCGTGGCCGGCGATGATGGCCTGCGCACCGTACGCGACAGCCTGCAGCCCCGACGAACAGAAGCGGTTGATCGTGGCGGCCGAGGTCTCCACCGGAAAGCCGGCGCGCAGCCAGGCGAGGCGGCCGTGGTTGAGCCCCTGACCGGCTTCGGGCATGGCGCACCCCCACTGCACGTCTTCCACCACGGCCGGGTCCACGCCGGCGCGCGCGATCGCGGCCTGCATCACCGCGGCCGACAGGTCCACCGGATGCACGCTGGCGAGTGCGCCATCACCCTTGCCTCGAGCCACCGCGCTGCGCGCGCAACTGACGATCACGACGTCATGCATATGCGAGTTCTCCCGGGTCGTCATCAGTTGCGGAGGGGCTTGCCCGTCTGGAGCATATGCTCGATGCGGGCCTGGGTTTCCTTGGTGCCAAGCAGCGACAGGAACTGTTCGCGCTCGAGATCGAGCAGATCCTGCTCGCTGACCTCGCGCGGCGCACCATCGCCACCGCACAGCACATACGCGGCGGCGCGGCCCACACGCACATCGTGCGCCGACGCCTGTCCCGCTTCCTGCGCTGCCCACAGGGCGTAGAGCAGGTTGCCGTACGCCTCGCGGCCGAGGGCGCGCATGCGCTTCTCCACGGGCGTGATGTAATCGGGCGCGAGGTCGAGCACGCGCTGCTTCGCATCGCTGAGCAGCGTGTCGCGATTCATGCTGATGCGGTCAACGGCCTGCAGATAGCCGAGCGCACGGGCCTCGTGCGCACTGGTACTCGTGGTCGCGAACGCGATCAGCTTGAACGCGCGCTTGATCGCCTCGAACGGATCGGCTTCGTCGTACGGCGCGAGCGCTTCGGTGAAACGGAACGCCAGTTCCTTGGTGCCGCCACCGCCCGGAATCACACCCACGCCCACTTCCACGAGCCCCATGTACGTCTCGGCGGCCGCCTGCACACGATCGGCGTGCAGCGAGAACTCGCATCCGCCACCAAGCGTGAGGCCGTGCGCCGCGACCACCACGGGGAACGGCGCGCGACGAATCGACATCACCGATTGCTGGAAGGCCGCGATGCTGGCGTCGATTTCATCCCACGCGCCGGCGGCAACGCCAAACGACACGGCTCCGAGGTCGGCTCCGGCACTGAACGTGCGCGGATCATCGTTGCCGATGACGAGCCCCGCGAAGCCGCCGCGCTCCACCTTGCGCAGCGACGCGGCAAGTCCTTCGAGCAGTGTCTGCCCGAGGGTGTTCATCTTGCTTCGGAACTCGAAGCAGAGCACGCCGTCGCCAAGGTCGATCAGACGTGCAGTGCCGAAGTCCTCGAGCGTACGACCGGCCTCGTGCTGCAGCGCGAGGTTGATGTTCCCGGCGATGCGTGGCACCGGCTCGTACGCGCCGGTGAACGTGAGATACTCGCCGTCGCGGTAGAACGCGCCCTGCGCGCGGTCGAGCAGCGCGGGGACGTCGTGCCCACGCGCCACGATCTGCGCGCGCAACCAATCGTGGCCGAGTGCGTCGATCACCTGGAACGGCCCGAGCTCCCAGCCGTAGCCCCACATGAGGGCGCGGTCGATCGCCACGAGGTCGTACGCGAGCGAATCGGCGAGCGTGAGCGCATACGTGGCCGCGTCCACCAGATGATCACGCAGGAAGGCGCCGTGTGATCCCGTCAGCTCGCGCGCACCGCGCAGGCGCGCGGCGTGCGGTTGCCGAATGAGACCACTCACATCGCCGCCGGCAAGTCGCTGCTGCGGCACGTATTGGCCCGTGCGCCAGTCCCACGTGAGCACGCCCTCCTTCGTCTTCTGGTAGAAGCCGGCGCCGCTCTTGTCGCCGAGGCGACCATCACGCACGAGCGCGTGCACCCAGTCGGGGAGCGCGAGGTCTTCACCCGTCGCCTGCGCCATGCCGCTCGTGACGTGCGCGAGCACATCGAGTCCTGACAGGTCACCGGTGCGGAAGGTCGCGGTCTTGGCCCGACCGAGCAGCTGTCCCGTCAGGCCGTCCACTTCGTCGATGGTGAGGCCGTGCTCCATCATGCGGCGCATGGTGCTCACCATGCCGTACACACCGAGGCGATTGGCAATGAAGCCCGGCACATCCTTCGCGATCACGGTACCCTTGCCGAGGATGCGCTCGGCGAAGGTGCGCACGGCGCCGATCACCGCCGGATCCGTCTCCGGCGTGGGGATCAGCTCCAGCAGGTGCATGTACCGCGGCGGATTGAAGAAGTGCGTGCCCAGAAAGCGGCGACGGAATCGTTCTCCGCGTCCGGCGAGCAGTGCCGCCATGGGAATGCCCGACGTGTTCGACGACACGACGGCCGATGGCTTGAGCAGCGGTTCGAGTCGCGCGAAGAGCTGCTGCTTGGGCTCGGGGCGTTCGATGATCGCTTCGACGATCCAGTCGCAGTCGCGCAGCCACTCGAGGTGATCCTCGATGTTGCCGCAACGAATGCGCGCGGCGGCCGATGGGTGCATGAAGGCCGCCGGCTTGGCCTTCAGGGTGCGCTGGAGGCCGGCCGCGGCGGGTCCGCTGCGGTCGGGGGCCGCCGGATCGGACGAGCCGGGGATGTCGAGCAGGATGACGCGGAGGCCGGCGGAGGCAGCGAGGGCAGCGATGCCGCTGCCCATCGCGCCGGCGCCCACGACCCCGACAGTGGTGACGCGCATGGAAGCTCCGGTGGCGCGTCGCACACCTCGGAGGGCACGTCGGACGACGCGCCCCGGAACGCCGGGTGGGCGACGCTGGGGATTCCCGGGAGGGACCCGTGGAATGTCGGCCGTGGGCCGGAGCGGCGGAAGGGGGGAA
>JALOPN010000130.1 GCA_025453875.1 Gemmatimonadaceae bacterium
CGACTTCGTGATCGTCGCGTTCACGCTCTTCATCGTCGTCAAGGCCATGAACAAGCTGCGCCGAGACAAGCCCGCCGCCTGACCCCGGCGCCGGCGCTCGCTCAGAGCGCCTCGAGCTCCACCAGCAGTGTCCCCTTGTCGACGGCCGTCCCCGCTACCGCGTGGACGGCCGTCACGCGTCCGGGACCGGCCGCGCGCAACTCGTTCTCCATCTTCATCGCCTCGACCACCACCAACCCCTGCCCGGCCGTCACCTCCTCCCCCACGGCCACCTGCACGCGCACCACAAGTCCGGGCATGGGCGCCACCAGCGGCGCGGGTCCGGACGCCGACGCACTCGCGGCCGCCGCGTCGCGGATCGCGCGCGTTCGCTCATCGAGCGCCGTCACGGGCAGCTGCCAGCCGTCGAGCGACACGGTGTAGTCCCCGCGGGCGCCGCTGCGACGCGCGATCACGCGATGCACCGCGTCCCCCACGCGCACGAGACGCACCGGCGTGCCGTCGATCGTCTCGAGCGCGGCGCGCAGACGCGTCCCGTCCACCAGCACGTCGGGACCATCGAGCTCCACCGTGAGCCGCTGCCCCGCCACTTCCACGATGTACTTCATGTCGTCTCCGGTTGCAGCACGCACACGGTTTCCACGTGCGCGGTCTGCGGGAACAGATCAAAACAGGTCACGTCACGGACGCGCCACCCGATGAGGCGCGAGACATCTCGGGCGAGGGTCGCCGGGTCACAGCTCACATACACGATGGCGCGTGGCGCGGGCCGCGACGAGCGTCCCGGATGCGACAATGTCTCGCAGACACGCGCGTCACAGCCGCCGCGCGGGGGATTGAGCACGAGCACGTCCGCCGGCAGCGCCTCGCCCAAGCGATCCTCCACCGCACCGGTGAGGACCGACGCGGGCGACGGCCCCACCTGCGCGGCCAGCTGCGCCGACGCAAACGCCGCCGCCGCGGCATCGCGCTCGATCGCAACCACCGCCACGCCGTCGCGCTGCAACGCGAGCGCGAGGCGGCCGCTCCCCGCGTACGCATCGACAACCCGCGCGGGCGACCACGCGCGCACCACCGACAGCACGTGCGCGTGCAACTGGTCCGCCATGCCGGCGTTCACCTGCACGAAACTCGCGGCCAACGACAAGGCATCGGCCGCCTCCACCGTCGGGGCGAGCGGCACCGCCGCGTCAGCATCCCACACGAGTCGCCGTGCGCCGCGTGCCGGTGTCCACCAGATCCCTCGACAGCGCGGCACGGTGCGACCGAACCACGCGATATCGGCATCGCGCCACTGCGCGCCCCCATCCACCGCGAGCGCCACGCTCCCGTCGTCGAGACGACGGAGCGTGACCTGCACATCATCGAGGGGCGCCGCGCGCCCACGCCGTACGCGCGACGCGCTCGACGCCCCACGTGTCGGTGCCGAGGGCACCCGCGTCACCGGCAGACGCGCGAGCCCCGACCGCACGGCCGACCACGCCGCCTGCAGCGCCGATTCGGCGAGCGCACACGTCGCGACGTCCACGACATGGTCCGGATCGTTCGCACCGTGAAAGCCGCCCACGCGCGCCGCCCCGCGGCCACGCACGGTGAATCGCACCGTCCGTCGATATCCGAACGGCTGCGCATCGCCGTGCACGACCGGCCGTGCGATGGGCTGCCGGCCCACGCGCTCGAACGCATCGGCGACGATGCGCGCCTTGGCCGCACGCTGTGCGTCGAGCGACACGTGCTGCCACTGACAGCCACCGCAGCCATCCCGCGTGTAGTGCACACACGGCGCGTCCACCCGATCCGGTGAAGCCACGAGCACCGACTCCACCGCGGCGCGCGCGAAGCGTCCTCGAAGGCGCAGTCGCGCACGCACCGAGTCTCCCACGGCCGTGCGCGGCACGAAGACCGCGAGTCCATCGTGGCGGGCGAGTCCGTCACCGCCGGCGACGAGCGCCGTCACCTGCAACTCGACCGCGTCGGGTGCGCCGTGCGTCG
Organism: Gemmatimonadaceae bacterium; assembly: GCA_025453875.1. Taxonomy (GTDB): domain Bacteria; phylum Gemmatimonadota; class Gemmatimonadetes; order Gemmatimonadales; family Gemmatimonadaceae; genus JAABRT01. The sequence goes on from JALOPN010000130.1 coordinate 1,993, forward strand.
TCAGGTGCGCAACCCTTCGCGCCGCGCCACCGCGCGCCATCCCTCGAGTGTACCATCACGGCGCGCCGCATGGGCCGTGTCGCTCGTCAGCCCACGATCGTGCTGCGCTGCGAGTGCGGCGGCAATGGCCGCCAGACGCACGGTCTCCTCGTGCGGCGGAGCGCTCGTGAGTTCGGCCAGATGCGCCTCGAGCCACTGAATGCTGATGTCGCCCGACCGCACGTCAGGATGCGCCAGCAGCCGCAGATGAAATCCGCGCGACGTTTCGACACCATCAATCACCAGCTCGCGCAGTGCACGCTCCATGCGCGCGATGGCCAGGGCGCGCGTGGGCGCGTGCACAATCAGCTTGGCGAGCATCGGATCGTAGTGCAGGCCGACCTCACTGCCATCCTCGATGCCGCCATCCCACCGGACCCCAGGTCCGCTCGGCAGATGCAGATGCGTGATGCGTCCCGTGCTCGGCAGGAAGCCGTTGCCCGGATCCTCACTCGTGATGCGACACTCAATGGCCCAGCCGCGTGGTTCGAAGGACTTCTGCTCGAACGGCAACCGTTCGCCGGCGGCAATGCGCAGCTGCCACTGCACGAGGTCGAGCCCCATCACCAGCTCGGTGACCGGGTGCTCCACCTGGATGCGCGTGTTCATCTCGAGGAAGTAGAACGACCCGTCGCGATCGAGCAGGAACTCGCACGTCCCCGCGTTGACATAGCCGGCCGCGCGCGCCGCGGCGACCGCTGTCTCGCCCATGCGCGCGCGCAGCGCCGGTGAGACCGCTGGACTCGGCGCCTCTTCCACCATCTTCTGATGCCGTCGCTGCAGTGAGCATTCCCGCTCGCCAAGATGCAGCACGGTGCCGTGCATGTCGGCCAGCACCTGAATCTCGACGTGGCGCGGACCATCGAGATACTTCTCGATGTACACGGCGTCATCACCGAACGCGTTCTTCGCTTCCCGCTGCGCCGAACCGAGCGCCGCCGCGAGTTCGTGGCGCTCGCGCACGACGCGCATGCCCTTGCCGCCGCCGCCCGCCGCGGCCTTGAGCAGCACGGGAAACCCGAACGACTCCGCGATCGCCATCGCTTCGTCGGCGTCACGCAGCGCTTCCGTTGTGCCGGGCACCACCGGCACACCGGCACGGATGGCGAGCTGTCGTGCATCGGTCTTGCTGCCCATCGCCTCGATGGCCTCGGCGGGCGGCCCCACGAACACGAGGCCGGCCTCGCGTACGGCACGCGCAAACCACGCCCGCTCGGAGAGGAAGCCGTACCCCGGATGAATGGCCTGCGCGCCCGTGCGCTGCGCCACCTCGATGAGCCGATCGCCCAACAGGTAGCTCTGCGAGGACGGCGGTGGGCCGATGCACACCCACCTTGTGGAACATCGTCGTCTCAGAGCGGAAGGTTGCCGTGCTTGCGCGGCGGATTGCGATCCCGCTTGCCGCGCAACGTGGACAGCGCATCGATCAGGCGCGGTCGCGTATCGCGCGGATCGATGATGTCGTCGACGTAGCCGCGGGCGGCGGCGGTGTACGGATTCGCGAAGCGCTCCGTGTAGTCGGCGACGCGCGCATCGAGCGCGGCGGCCGGATCGGCGGCCGATGCGATCTCCTTGCGATACAGGATCTCCACGGCACCCTTCGGTCCCATCACCGCGATCTCGGCTGTCGGCCACGCGAGATTCACGTCGCCGCGAATGTGCTTGGAGCTCATCACGTCGTACGCACCGCCGTACGCCTTGCGTGTGATCACGGTGAGCTTGGGGACGGTCGCCTCGCAGTACGCGTAGAGCAGCTTCGCGCCGTGCTTGATGATGCCGCCGTGCTCCTGGGCCACGCCGGGCAGGAACCCGGGCACATCCTCGAACGTGATGATCGGGATGTTGAAGCAGTCGCAGAAGCGCACGAACCGCGCCGCCTTGAGCGACGCCTCGATGTCGAGAACGCCGGCGAGCACGGCCGGCTGATTGGCCACGATGCCCACGCTGTGTCCGCCCAGATGCGCGAACCCCACGAGGATGTTCGCGGCGTAGTCCGGCTGCACCTCGTAGAACTCGCCATCATCGACGATGCGCTTGAGCACCTCGCGCATGTCGTACGGCTGGTTCGGATGATCGGGCACGAGCGACAGCAGCGCCTCATCGCGTCGACCGGCCGGATCGGTGCTCGCACCGCGTGGCGGATCATCCACGTTGTTGGAGGGCACGAAGCGGAAGAGCTGACGGATCGCGTGCAACGTCTCGAGTTCCGAATCGTGCGCGAAGTGTGCGACACCGCTCGTACCGGCGTGCGTATCCGCGCCGCCCAACTGCTCCATCGTGACGTCTTCGTGCGTGACCGTCTTCACCACGTTGGGACCCGTGACGAACATGTAGCTCGTCTTGCGCACCATGTAGATGAAATCGGTAATCGCCGGTGAGTACACGGCACCACCGGCGCAGGGCCCGAGGATCGCCGAGATCTGCGGAATCACGCCGGACGCCATGGTGTTGCGCAGGAAGATGTCGGCGTAGCCACCGAGCGACACGACGCCCTCCTGAATGCGCGCACCACCCGAGTCGTTGAGGCCGATCATGGGCGCCCCGTTGCGCAGCGCGAGATCCATCACCTTGCAGATCTTCGCCGCGTGCGCCTCGGAGAGCGATCCACCGAAGACGGTGAAGTCCTGCGAGAAGACATACACGAGGCGGCCGTCGATGCGGCCGTAGCCGGTGACGACGCCGTCGCCGTAGATGGGCGCTTCGCCTTCGCCGAGCGAGCGCGACGTGACGAAGCGATCGAGCTCCACGAACGAGCCTTCGTCGAGCAGCACGTCGAGCCGCTCACGCGCCGACAGCTTCCCCTTGGCGTGCTGAGCAGCGAGCCGCTCGACGCCCCCCCCTTCTTCCGCAGCGACGCGCGCACGCGCCAGCCGATCGAGTTTCTCGCGCATGGACATGGAGGGTGAAGCTACAGCGCGCACCCCCGAACGCCACCCGCCCCGGACAGCGATGCTGGCCGGGGCGGGATCGGGCACGCGCCGACCGCTACAGTCGGCGCGCGGAATGCGGCGATGAATCAGTTGGGCTTGTACACGACCGGCAGCACGACCTTCGACTTCACCGCCGCGCCGCCCGCCTTGCCGGGCTGGAACGAGAGCCGCTCCGCGACACGCTTGGCCGCTTCGCCGAGCTGCGTGTTGGTGGCGTCAAGCACTTCCACCGAGCCGGGCTGCACCTTGCCGCTCGCGTCCACGATGAACTGCACTTCGACCATGCCACCCACGCCTCGGCGCTTGAGATCCTCGGGGTAGCTCTCGCTGATCAGTCGACCGGCTTCGACGGTCGAACGAAGGCGCGGCGGCGTCTCGAGCTCGGCGAGTGCGTAGACCTTGTCCTGCGCCTGCGCCGTCGAGGCGCCAGGTCCGAATGCGAGCGCAGCGGCCAGCACGGCGGCGACCACGAAGGGTCGGCGAAGGAAGACGTGCGACATGAAGCAATACTCCTGAGTCTGGGGGCAAGCGCACCCGGGGGCGCGCGCAGCAGATGAACGACGCCGAGCCCATATGGCCGACGCACGCAGTGATGTTTCGGCGCGGGCGCGCGGAAGCTTGAGCGTTCATCACACGTGCCAGCGCGACCGTTACACCGCCGGCACCGGCCCCCGGAAATGCCATCGCCCCCGGATCGCGCAGTGCGATCCGGGGGCGATGTGTCGGACAGGCGACCGGTCAGAGACCGAGTTCGTCGTCCGAGCTGTGCACCGTGGGCGGCTCCGCCGGACGCGGCGGCTGCTCTTCCGGAATGCTCACGACCGTGAGCACGATGCGGCGGTGGATGGGATCCACCTCGAGCACGCGCGTCACGAGGCGCATTCCCTCGAAGGCGAAGTCGGCCGGGTTGGTGACCGTGCCATCGGGGTTGAGCTGCGAGACGGGCACGAAGCCCTCGATGTCGTTGCCGAGGTCGACGACGACGCCCTTGTCCATCAGGCGCACGACGGCGGCTTCGGAGTCCATGCCCACCGGGAAGCTCTCACCGATGCGGAGCCACGGATCTTCCTCGGCCTGCTTGAGGCCGAGGCTGATGCGCTTGTTCTCGCTGTCGATGTTGAGGATCACGACGTCGACCGCATCGCCCTTCTTCACCACTTCCGACGGGTGCTGGACACGCTTCGTCCAGGACATGTCGGAGATGTGAATGAGGCCGTCGATCCCGGGCTCGATTTCCACGAACGCGCCGAACGACGTGAGGTTGCGGACCTTGCCGTTGATGCGCGTGCCCACCGGGTACTTGAGCGGCAGCACGACCCACGGATCCTGCTCGGTCTGCTTCATGCCGAGCGAGATCTTCTCTTCGCTCTCGTCGACCTTGAGCACCACCGCCTCGATGGCCTCGCCGATCGACACGATCTTGGAGGGATGACGGACGTTGCGCGTCCAGCTCATCTCGGAGATGTGCACGAGGCCCTCGATGCCGGGCTCGAGCTCGATGAAGGCGCCGTAGTTCGTGATCGACACGACCTTGCCGTTGACGCGCGTACCGACCGGGTACTTGGCGGCCACGTCCTTCCACGGGTACGCCTGCAGCTGCTTGAGACCGAGCGAGATGCGCTCGCGCTCCCAGTCGATGTCGAGCACCTTGATCTGGAGCTCGAGACCGATCTGCACCATCTCGCTCGGATGCGAGATGCGGCCCCACGACATGTCGGTGATGTGCAGCAGGCCGTCGACGCCGCCGAGGTCGATGAACGCACCGAAGTCGGTGATGTTCTTGACGACGCCCATGCGGACCTGATCCTTGGCCAGCTCCTTCATGAGCTTCTCGCGCTTGCCGGCGCGCTCGGTCTCCAGGATCACGCGGCGCGACACCACGATGTTGCGGCGACGCTTGTTGAGCTTGATGATCTTGAAGTCGTACGTGTGGCCGAGCAGCTCGTCGATGTTCGGCACGCGACGGAGCGCGATCTGCGACCCGGGGAGGAACGCATCGACGCCCATGAGGTCGACGACCACGCCACCCTTGATCTTCTTGGTGAGCGTGCCGGTGACCGGCTCGTCGTTCTCGTAGGCGACGCGGATCTTCTCCCAGACCCGCATGAAGTCGGCCTTCTTCTTGGACAGGACGACCGATCCCTCGGAGTCCTCCAGGTGCTCGAGCAGGACTTCGACCTCGTCGCCTTCGGCGAGCTCGGGCATGTCCTTGAACTCTTCGAGCGGAATCGTGCCCTCGGACTTGAAGCCGATGTCGAGCACGACGAGGTTCTCACGAATCTCGAGTACGCGGGCCTTGACGATCTCGCCTTCCTCGATGGACGCGAGCGTGCCGTTGTACATGTCGAGCATCGCCTCGAACTCGTCGGACGTGAGTTCGTCCTCGTCGTACAGTTCGGGGCGGCGGTTCGCGAGCGGCCGCAGCTGGCTCTTCTGGAGGTCACGCTTCTCGCGCGCGGTGAGCCGTTCCGGCTCGGCGGCGAGGGTTGGGGTTTCGATATCGGTCGTCATAACAGGAGAAGGCTCCACTCGCGGAGGATCGCTCGCCGCGCCGAGGTTGGGGAATACGATCCCGAACCGCCGGGGACGCCGGCGGAACGGGGGGAACTATGAAACGTAGCCGCCAAGCGGCCATCGGGCAACGCGTGCGCCGGTCCGTCGCCGGAGTCCGACGGCGTTCGCGCGTCAGCGCGCCCGCACCGCCTCGGCCAGTGCCACGATGCGCTCCACCTGCTCTTCCTGCGTGAGCGAGGTGGTGTCGATGGTGATCGCGGCGGGGTCCGGGCGACTCTGCGTGGCATCCCGAGCGTCCCGGGCCACGAGCTCCTCCGTCTCGACCGCGATCTCGCCGTCGGTGGGCTTGCGCCCGAGGCGCTGCACGAGGCGGCGGCGCGCCCGCTCCCAGGGATCGGCCACGAGAAACACCTTGAGCGGCGCGTCGGGGAAGACCGTGGTCCCGATGTCCCGCCCGTCCACCACCACATCGGTGCTCGCACCGGCCTCGCGAACCCGATCATTGACCCAGGCGCGAACCGCCGGCATGACGGCCACGCGGGACACCTGCGCCGTCACGGGGGCGCCCCGCAGCTCCGCCTCGTGGCGCTCTCCATCGATGATCGGCACCACGGAGCGATCGGTCAGGCCGAGCGAGACGCGGTCGGCAGCCGCCAGGACGTGCGCCTCGGTCCAGACCTCCGGCGCCTCGCCGGAGCGCAGCGCGAGCGCGGTGAGCGCGCGGTAGAAGGCCCCACTGTCGACGTGCCGAATCCCGAGCCGCTTGGCCACCCACTGGGACGTGCTCGACTTTCCGGACGCGGCCGGCCCGTCGATGGCCACGACGAGCCGACGCGTCACCACCGCCGCCGCGCCGGCGTGCGGCGTGGGCTGTCGTCCGGTGGTCGCGACGGCGCGTTCGAGGGTGCCCCAGAAGCCGGGGAACGAGACATCGACACACGCGGGATCGTCGATCGTGAGGCGATTGCCGGGCACCGCGCCGAGCACGCCGAACGCCATCGCGAGCCGATGATCACCGTGGGTGGTCACGTGGCCAACGAGCGGCCGATCGCTGCCGCGCACGACGAGACCGTCGGCTAGTTCTTCAGCGTCGACCCCGATGGCGCGCAGGTTCGCGACCACGGCGGCAATGCGATCGCTCTCCTTCACGCGCAGCTCCGACGCGTCGGTGATGCGCGTCTCACCCAAGGCGCGCGCGGCGACACACGCCACCAGCGGCAGCTCGTCGATCGCCCGCGCGACTTCGTCGCCGCGCACCAACGTGGCGTGCAACGCACCCGGACGCACCGTGAGCGTGCCGATGGTTTCACCGCCCACGATGCGTTCGTTGCTCACGTGGAGCGACACGCCCATGCGCTGCAGGATGTCGAAGCCG
>JALOPN010000131.1 GCA_025453875.1 Gemmatimonadaceae bacterium
CACGACGGATCCGAGCGTGACCCTCGCGGCCACCTCGAACGCGCAGGGGCTCGCGACCTTTTCCGCCGTGGCGCCCGGCGCGTACACGGTGACCGTCCCCGCGACGGCGCCCGCCGGCACCGTCCTCACCACCGCCGCCGCGCCGCGCGTCACCGTGAGCGCCATTGGCGAAGTCCGGTCAGCCGAGGTCCGCTACGGCTGGCTCCCGGCGGCCATCAGCGGGCGCATTTTCCGTGACGACAACAGCGACGGCGTGTTCGGCACCGGGGACACCCCGGGCGCCGGGCTCTTCGCCCTCCTGCTGCGCGGCGGTACCCGCGTCGATTCGGTCACGGCCGACGCGGAAGGACGCTTCGGCTTCCGGTTCCTCGCGCCTGGCGCGTACACGGTGCGGCTCGAGAACCCGGCCACCATCACTTTCACTGATGGTGCGGAACGCGCGGTCACCGTCGCCGCCGGTGCGACCGGTACGGTGGACAGTCGCTTCACCGGCGCGCTCGTGATTCCGATTGCCGAGGCGCGTGCGCGCGCGAACGGCAGTGTGGTGGCAGTGGTCGGCAACCTCACGGTGCGCCCGGGGCGCTTCACCTCAGGCACCGGCGGCTCGCTCTCGGAAGTGTGGGTGCAGGACGCGACCGGCGGTATCGCCGCGTTCTCGATTCCGACCGCCGATAGCGCCCAGTACCAGCTCGGAGATCGCCTCGAAGTGAGCGGAGCGCGTAGCGCGTTCTCGCAGCAGGCGCAGATCACGATCTCGCGCGTGCGCAACCTCGGGGCGGGCACTGCGCCAGCGCCGGTGCAGCAGAGTGTCGCGCAGGCGAAGGCGTTCACACGCGAAGGTCAGGTGGTGCGCGTCGCCAACCTCACCATCGTGAACATTCCGACTGGAACCGGGGCGGCGTTCACGGTGCGCGCGATCGATGCGGCCAGCGATACGCTCGAGCTCCGCATCGCGGCGGCCGGCACCGGCCTCACGCGCGCGAGTTTCGAACTCGGCCAGCGCTACACGGTGACTGGTATTCTCACGCGCTTCAACGCGATCCCGCAGCTCAAGCTGCGTGAGGCGAGCGACGTGGTGCTCGGCACGCCCGTGACGCCGATCGCCACCGTGCGCAGCACGGGAGTCAACGGCACGAACTACACCATTACCGGCCGCATCACCACGCCGCCGGGAGTGTTCCCGAGTGGTACCAACAACGTGAACTCCGAGATCTGGGTGCAGGACGCGACGGGCGGCATCGCCGCGTTCTCGGTGCCGACGGCGGACAGCACCACGCTGACACTCGGCAGTCTCGTGGAAGTGACCGGGAGCCGCGGTGCGTTCAGTGGCCAGTTGCAGCTCGGCTCGCCGAGCGTGTCGCTCATCGGCGCGGGCACGGCGCCAGCCGCCGTCGACGTCACGGTGGCCGACGTCGCGTCGCGCACGCTCGAAGGCTCCCTCGTGCGCCTCGCCGGCTTCACCGTGACCAGCGTGCCGACCGGCACCGGCGCGGCGTTTACCGTGGCCGGCACCGTTGCCGGACAGCCGGTGCAGGTGCGTGTCGCGGGTGCGCTGCGCGGCCTCTCGCGCGCCTCGTTCGCCGTCGGCACCACGTATACGGTGACCGGCATCCTGACGCAGTTCAACGGCACCTCGCAGATCAAGGTGCGCTTCGCGAGTGATGTGACGCCATGAGCGCGATGACTTCTTCTCCCACCACGCGCCAGCATCGCGTGGTTCGATCCGCCGCGCTCGGCGCGATGGCGCTTGCCGCGGCCACGCTCGCGGGCTGCCTCGACGATCCGGCGCCGCTGACGCCGGTGGCCGAAACGGGTCGCGTGTCGGGCGTCCTGTTCTTCGACCGTGACAACAACGACGTGTTCACCCCCACGGCGGGCGATTCGCTGCTCCCGGGCGTGACCGTTCGCCTGCTCGATCGCGGCACCACCACCGTGCTCGGCTCGGCCACAACCGGCGCCGATGGTCGCTACGCGATTGACGTGCCGGTGGGCACACACGACCTCGATGTCGTGCGCTCGTCGTCGATCATTGCCGCCAACTTCATCTGGTGCGGCTCGCGACCGAGCGTGTACCGCAACGAAGAGACGTTCATCCCCACGCCGCTCAAGTTCGGCTGCGTGGTGCGCATCAACATCGCGAAGCAGCAGACGCAGGGCGCGTCGGTGACCATCGCGGGCATCGTCACGGCGCAGCCGGGACGCTACCGCGCGGCCAACGACAATCTCTACCTGCAGGACCCCACCGGTGGTGTGCAGGTGTTCGGCGTACCGTCGAGCCTGGGGCTGCTGGAAGGGGACAGCATCGAAGTGACGGGTACGTTGGGTGTGTTCAGCACGCAGCTGCAGATCACGTCGCCGCGTGTGGCGCCGAACATCCGGCGCGGTGCGACGGTCCCGGACCCCGTCGCGCTCACCACTGCGCAGCTGGCGGCCACCACCAATCCGTTGTCGCCCACCGTGGGTCGTCTCGCCCGCGTGCGTCGCGTGACGGTCGGCACGTTCGCCAGCGGCAACGCCCCCATCAATGACGGCAGCGGCGCGGCGCAGGTGCGCCTCGACGGCAACGCCAATACCACCATCGGCACGGCGCGCTTCACGGCGGGTCGCTGCTATGACATCACCGGAATCGTGGGCTTCTTCAACAACACCACGCAGCTTCAGCCGCGCGGTCCCTTCGACGTGACGGAGGTCTCGTGCTCCTGAACGCCTTCGCGCGCCCGGCGCGCCTGACCCCGCGCGCGGCGCTTGCCGCCACGGGCCTCGCCTTCGCCACGCTCGCGGCCGCGCCGCTCGCTGGCGACCATTCGTTCGCACCGTCGCTCCTGCACGCGCAGGAGACGACCGGCGCGATTCGTGGCACCGTGCTCGGTGCCGATCGTGCGCCGCTGGCTGGTGCCGTCGTGACGGCCACCAACACCGAAACCGGACTCGTACGCAACGCGACCGTGAGCGACGATGGCACGTATGTGCTGCGCCTGCTGCCGTCCGGCACGTACCGCGTGACGGTGCGGCGCATCGGTAGCCAGCAGCAGGAGCGCACGGGCATTCGTGTCACCGTGGGCTCCACCACACCGCTCAACTTCGCACTGGCTGATGCGGCCACGCAGCTCGGTGCCGTGTCCATCACGGGCGCGCCGAAGATCGACGTGGCCGACGGTGGCGTGAAGCAGAACGTCACGCAGGAAGAAATCCAGAAGTTGCCCACGCTCGGTCGCGACTTCACCGATTTCATCGCGCTCTCCGGTCTCGTGAGTCCGACGCCGGAAACCACCACCGGTGGCCAGTTCTCCATCGCCGGTGCGCGTCCGTCGCAGACGAACGTGCAGCTCGACGGTGTGGACGCCAACAACACGTTCTTCGGTGAGAACCGCGGCGGCAGCCGGATTCCGTTCAACTTCTCGATCGAGTCGGTGAAGGAGTTCCAGATCATCACCAACGGCTTCGACGTGGAGTACGGCAACTACGCCGGCGGTATCATCAACATCATCTCGAAGGGCGGCACCAATCGCACGCGGGCCACGGCCTACGCCAACTACCGCGGCGACGCGCTCACGGCCAACAACTTCAACGGCACGCCCGTCAACAACTTCCAGGCGCAGCAGTTCGCCTTCCAGGCGGAAGGGCCGCTCGTGAAGGACAAGCTGTTCTACCTCGTCTCGGTGGACGGTCAGCGCCGGCGTGAACCGTTCGAGCCGAACGGTCCGACCTCGCTGTTGCGGCAGGCGGCTGATTTCGAGCGTCAGGCCGATGCGGCAGCGCCCGGTGATGCTGGCGCCCTTCGCGCGCAGGCGACGCGCGCCCGTGCCACCGCCGACTCGCTGGGCCGGTTCTTCAGCATCCTGCAGAACAACTACGGCATCAGCAATCCGGCGGGCGCGTATGAGGAGTTCGCAACGCGCAACGACGTGCTGACGCTCTTTGCGCGCGTGGACTGGAACATCAACGACAAGCACCGCCTCTCGCTGCGCAACAACTGGTCGAACTACGACAACGGCAACGAAACGTTCGGCGGCTCCGCGATCGGCGGCCTGTCGCAGACCGAGGCGTTCGAGAACCGCACCAACTCGCTCGTGGGTGAGCTCACGAGTGCGCTCGGGGAGCGCGTCTCCAACGTCTTCCGCTTCCAGTACTCGGCCGAGGATCGCCCGCGCGTGGGCGCCGACCTCAAGCCGCAGCTGCGCGTGAACAACGTGAACAGTGGTACGGCGTACGCCTGGGGCGGCAACAGTCTTGCGTTCCGCAACCGGCTGGTCGAGGACAAGATCCAGATCGTGAACAACACCACGATCGAACTCGGGAGCCACACGCTCAAGCTCGGCACCAACAACATCTTCTCGCACTACGAGAACGATTTCTGGAACCAGGGCTCGGGCTTCTACACGTTCGAGAACCTGCAGGCGCTCGAGGAGTTCCGGCCGCTGCAGTACACGCGCAACGTGCGCTCCGATGGCGGCGTCCCGCGCGCCGTGTTCGACGTGCAGGAGTACTCGGTGTACCTGCAGGACCAGTGGCGCGTGACGCCGCGCCTGCTGGCCACGCTCGGTGCACGCTATGACTACTCGCGCTTCGGCGACGCGCCCGGCCGGGTGATCGACGCCGAGCGCGCGTTCGGCATCCAGACCGGCGTGGCACCGATCGACCGCAACAACTTCTCGCCGCGTCTCGCGCTCGCGTGGGACCGCAAGGGTGACGCGACGGAAGTGTGGCGTGCCGGCGCCGGCCTGTTCTACGGTCGCCTGCCGGCAGTGCTCGGCTCGAACGTGGGCATCACCGACGTGCCGCTGCAGAACCTCGCGTGCACGGGCAGCGCCGCCGATGGCGACCTGAACGCGCCGCCGCCGGTGCGGAACTACCGCGACTGGGCCGCGGACGGCAGCGACAACCCGTTCAACTGCGCGGGTGCCGCGGGCATTGGCGGCATTCCGGAGTTCTCGTTCTGGACGGGTGGTTTCGAGATCCCCGAGACGTATCGCGCCAACATCGGGTACGAGCGGGAACTCGGTCGCCGCACGCGCTTCTCGGCCGACTACCTCTACACGTTGACGGGCAACCTCTACACGGTGCGCAACGTGAATCTGCGGCAGCCGCTCTTCGCGCTCGCGAATGAGGGCGGACGGCAGATCTTCCAGCCGGTGGCGGACTTCCGCCCGAATGCGGCGGGCGGCAACCAGCGGTTGCTCAACACCGACTTCGGCAACGTCTTCCAGAATTTCTACGACGGTCAGGCGCGCTCGCAGGCGCTGACGTTCAACCTCGATCATCGCCTCGGTGCCGAGTCGTCGATCCGCGCGTCGTACACGTGGACGACGGCCGATGACAACAGCTCCTTCTCCTGCTGCACGTCGTTCGCCGGCTGGAGCGATACGCGCGTCGGTGCGACGGGACCGAACGACATCGGTGGCGTGGGCGATACCGACCGCGCGTGGGGCCCGTCAGGGTTCGTGCGCAATCACACCGTGATCGTGTCCGGCTTCACGCGCCTGCCGTTCGGCTTCCAGCTCAGCGGCATCTGGCGCCTGCAGAGCGGCACGCCGTGGGGCCCGGAGCAGGGCGGTGACCTGAACGGCGATGGTTTGAGCTTCAACGATCGCCCGTTCATCTTCGCGCCGGAGGATTTCCCGGTGAATGTGCCCACGAACATCGCGGGGACGGCGGGGCAGGACGCCTACATCGCGGAGCAGCGCTACCGCGGCTTGCTCAATGCCAATCCGTGCGTGGGCGACTATGTGGGACAGATCATCCCCCGCAACACGTGCCGCCAGCCGTGGTTCAACCGCCTCGATCTGTCGCTGCGCAACCGTGTGCCGACGCGCGCCGGTCAGAACATCGAGATCTCGCTCGATCTGTTCAACGTGCTCAACGGCCTCAACAAGAAC
>JALOPN010000132.1 GCA_025453875.1 Gemmatimonadaceae bacterium
GGCAGCGCTTCGACCACCGGAGCCACTTCGTAGTAGCGCAGACGCTTGCGGCGACGGTACTCCTCCCACGTGGCCGCGTCGACATCGCCGATGTTGATGTTGGGACGATGCCGCAGCTCGAAGCTGTTGATGGCGATCAGCTTGCCGACGAGATCGTCCTTGAGGTACGTGCCCATGCCATTGACGATGGACACGACGGCGATGAGGAACATCACGCCGATGCAGACGCCGAGGAGCGTGAAGGCGCTCTTGAGCTTCTGCGTGCGGATGGTGTTCAACGCGAGACGAACGGCTTCGAGCGGATTCACGGCACGCGGGGGCGGAGGGCGGGGTGCGCGAGGCGCCCCGCCCGGGTGAAATGACAGCGGGCCCGGAGGCCCGTCAGTCGTGCGCGACTTTGGTAGTGGCGTGTGCGACGCCGACGCGATCGACGAACGCGTCGCGACGTTCATCGCTTTCGACCACGCCGTCGCGAAGGACGACCACGCGTCGCGCGTGGGCGGCAATGTCCGGTTCGTGCGTCACCATCACCACGGTCTGTCCCTGCTTGGACAGCTCTTCGAACACGCGCATGATTTCCTGCGACGTGCTGGAGTCGAGATTGCCGGTGGGCTCGTCGGCCAGGAGGATGGACGGGCTGTTCACCAGCGCGCGTGCGATGGCCACACGCTGACGCTGACCACCGGAGAGTTCGTTCGGGCGGTGGTGCAGACGCGGGCCGAGCTGCACCGATTCGAGCGCCGCCGTGGCGCGTCGCTTGCGTTCGTCGGCGGGAATGCCGGCGTACACCAGCGGCAGTTCGACATTCTGCAACGCCGTCGCGCGCGGGAGGAGGTTGAACGTCTGGAAGACGAACCCGATTTCCTTGTTGCGCACACGCGCCAGCGCGTCATCGCTCATGGCCGAGACCAGCTGTCCATTGAGCCAATACTCGCCGCCGTTGGGCGAATCGAGGCAGCCGATGAGATTCATGAGCGTCGACTTGCCCGAGCCGGACGGTCCCATGATGGCGACGTACTCGTTGCGACCGATCGCGAGATCGACGCCGCGCAGCGCACGCACGATTTCGCCGCCCATGTCGTACTCGCGCTTGAGCTGACGCGCCACGATGACCCAGTCCTTGCCCGGGGTCGCGCCCGGGGTGGCGACGACGGCGCGCCGCTCCCCGGTGGTGCTGATGCCGGTATCGTCAACGAGAGGAGTCACGGTCAGCTCTTCGGCTTGGCGTCGGGAGTGGTGGCGGAGCGCACCAGCGCGCCGTCCTTGAGGTCGCGGATCGCCTGATAGGTGCCGGCCACGATCTGCTCGCCCGCCTTGAGGCCGTTGAGCACTTCGAAATGCCGCTCACCCGCGATCCCGACCTTAACGGGGCGGAAGGAGACTTTGTTGTCGGTGCCGACCACGAACACGCCCTCGATGTCGCGCTTGCCGACCTGCTTTGTGGGCTGCTGGCCCATCGGCATCGCCGAATCGCCAGGGGAAAGCGCCGAGTCTTCGCGCACGGTGAGCGCAATGATCGGGATGGAGAGCACCTGCGTCCGCGTATCGGTCACGATGCGCGCCGTGGCCGAGAAGTCGGGCCGCGTTTCGGTGGGCGGATTGATGAGCTCGATCTTCACTTCGAAGTCGACTGCCTGATCGGTGTTCGCCGCCGTCGTGGTCGCGCCCGCCGTCGAGCTGAGCGAGATCTCGACCACGCGACCCACGAACGTCGTGTCGGAGAACGCGTCGATCTGCACGACGGCCGAGTCCCCCACCTTGATGCGCGCCACGTCGGTCTCGTCGACCTTCACCTTGGTCTCGAGGACGCTCATGTCGGCGATGGTGAGCAGCGTCGCGGCGTCCTTGTTGAGCGTGCCCATGATGGCCGTTTCGCCCTCCTGGACACGCAGGCGGGTGATCTTGCCCGACATGGGGGCGACGATCGTCGTGCGGTTGAGCGACTGGCGCGCGTCTCGCACCGAGGCCTGTGCCTGCTGCACCGCGAAGGTCGCGGACTCGAGCAGCGCCTCGTTCACTTCGGACTGGGTCTTGGCCTGCTCGACCTGCTCGACCGAGACCAGCGTGGGCGTCGCCTTCTGGATCTGGAGCAGACGCTCGTAGTTGCGCTTGGCCTGGATGCTGTTGGCGCGCGACTGCGCTTCCTGCGCCTTCGCACTCGCGAGGGCGGCCTCGGCGCGCTGCAGTGCGGCGGCGGGCTGCTCCGGGTCGATCTGCAGCAGGAACTGTCCACGCTGCACGATGTCGCCTTCCTTGACGGCGAGGCGCACGATGCGGCCCGTCACATCGGCCGAGACATCGACCTTCGTGCGCGGCTGGATCTTGCCACTCGCGGTGACGGACGAGACGAGGTCACGGGCCTCGACCCCTTCGATGCGCACCTCGGTAGCCTTCGGGCCCTGGCGCTGCACGCCGAGGTAGCCGAGGCCGCCAAGGCTGGCGAGGGCGACGACTGCGATGCCGATCTTCGCGGCGTTGGTCATGGGAACGGTCTCGGGTTAGCGAAGCGGACGGCCAACGGCCGCCTCCAGCTGGGCGAAGGCCCGCTGGAAATCGTAGATGGCGTTGATGCGGTCGGTCTCGGCGCGCTCGAAATCGGTGCGCGCCTGGATGAGCTCGACGAGGTTGATCGCGCCGGCACGGTAGCGCTCTTCGGCGAGCGAGAGCGCGGTGCGCGCCGTGCGCGAGTTCTGCTCCTGCAGATCGACCGCCTGCTTGTTGGCCGTGAGCGTGAGGTAGGCCGCGCTCACTTCCGTCGTCACGCGCAGCTCTTCCTGCCGGCGCGTGTTCTCGGCGTTGCGCCGCTGCACCGTGGCCTGCTGCACATCGGCCTCGCGACGGAAGCCGTTGAAGAGCGGCAGCGAGAACGACGCGCTCAGGTTGTACGGCTGACGCGTGAAGTCGAGCGGGAACCGGCCCTGCTCATCGCGAACGGCCTGCTCGGCCTCGGGGGACCACTGGATCGCCGCACACTGCGCGAGTCGGTTGGGGAGACCCACACGATCGCGCACTTCCTCGGTGCGAATGCAGCTCGCGCGGCTCGACTCGACGCCGGCCTGCTGCTGCGCGATCACCAGGCCGGTGTTCGTGAAGCGCTGCGTGAAACCGGACACGCTCGCACTGAGCGACATCGAAGGGAGATATGCACTGCGGGCCTGCGACACGCCGCGGGTGGCCTGCTGCTCACGACGACGCGCGGCGTCGATGGTCGGGTTGGCGCGCTGGGCCTGATCGAGCAGGTCCGCGAGGGCAACCGAGGGGAGCGTGACATCGAGCGGCCCCTCGAGGCGCGTGCCAGCGACCGCGGGCACCCCCATCAACTGATACAGCCGCAGCACTTCGATGTCGGCCGTGTTGCGCGCATTGAGCGCGGCGACGCGCTGCTGCCCGTTCGCCACTTCGGCGCGCTGCACTTCGAGCTGATTGCCCGAGCCGACCGTGAGTCGGGCCTGCGCCAGCTCCAGCTGGGCGCGTGTGGTCGCGAGCAGCGTGTCCTGCAGAATGGCGCGCGCTTCCGCCTGCCGGGCCGTGATGAACTGGGCGGTCACCTGCTGACGCAGGTTGTTCTCGGCCGCCGACACGTCGGCCTCGACCGCCTCGTTGCTCGCGCGCTGTGCCCGCAGGGCGTAGATGGCACCCATCGAGAGCTGCAGGCCGGCGCTGATGCTTCCGCTCGAGTTGAGCTGGTCATTGGTGGCACCGAACCCGACACCGCCGAAGAACTCCTGTCGGCCTTCGCGGAAGCTGCCGGAGAAGTTGGTGTTGACGCCCGGGAGAAAGGCGCCGTACGCCGCGCGCAGCTGTGCGTCGGCCGTCCGCTGGGCGTTCTGCGCCGTGAGATAGCCGGGGTTGTTCTGACGAGCGAGCGTCAGCGCATCGGCGAGCGTCAGCACCGGCCCCTGGCCGGGCGTGCTGGCGCTCTGGGCGCCGAGGACCGAGGCCGTGCCGAGGCAGGCGAGCACGAGCAGCAGGTTTCGCATGAGAAGATGCAGAGGGAATCAGGGTGGGACACCAAGGCGTACGGGCGAGGTCCGACCCCGGTTTCAGCGGGTCCGGACCGACCGACGGCGAGCGGTCACCGCGGGACGTCGTCCCGGATGGCCTCGAGGCCGCGCGCCGGTACGGTGATCCGCAGGACGCGGCCATCCGCGTCGACCCATAAGACACGTCGATCGCCCGCATCGTCGACAATCCAGCGGGACGCGGGTCGCCGAACGCCGGCCACGGTCACCGTGTCGAGCACCGCGTCGCGCGTGACGCGCACCGCGCGCTCGCGATTCTCCATGGGGGCCAGCGCGCGCAGGGTGAAATCGGTCCGCGCCCTCGCCTCCAGCAGCAGCAGGGCCGCCTGGTGGAACGCGTCGGCCTCGAGGACCACGGCGCCGGCGGGGAGGAGGTACTCACGCGCCGCCTCGCCGCGCTCCGTCCGCGCGAGCGTCGCGAAGCGGCCTCGTGTGCGCTGTCCGCCCAGCCGCAGCACGGTCGCGGTGCCGCGCCGCACATCGGCCGAATAGCGGAGCGGCGTCCCCGCCGAGTCGACCTCGAGACGGGTGGCGAGTCGCTGTTCGTCGATCGCCGACTCGGCGCGCAGTTCGAACGCGACGCCCTCGGCGCTGCCCACGTAGCGGATACTGAACTGCTCGCGTCCCACGCGGACGCCTTCGCGCAGAATCGAGAAACTGCCTACGTCGGCCCGCTCGGCCTGCGCGGCGAGCGGGCGCGGGAGCAGGCCGAGAAGCAGCAGGAATGCGCTGACGGAACGAACCGGAACCATGACCGTCAATCTAGTGATACGACGGGTGCTAACTTGGGCCGGGCATTCGACGCGTCCGTCCTTCGCCGACCTCTGCGTGACATCACCCCTCGAACGAGCGCCGCGCGCACGTCCGCGCTGGCCGTGGGCCTGGATGACCAGCGTACTGCTGGCCGTTGTCGCGCTCGCGCGGTGGTTGCGCACGGAGGAGACGGCCGCACTGCTGGTGGCCGGCGCAGGCCTCGCCTCCGCCGCGCTCCTCGTGCGAACTCTCGTGCGTCCGCGTCGCGCGGCCCTCGTCACCCTTGGCGCACTCGCCATCACGCTCGGCATCGCGACCGCGGAGACGCGTGGCTTGCGCGATCTCGATCGCGCCGGTGAAGCGTGGGCACTCGCGGCACGCAATCGCGACGTGGCACGTGTCGCCACCGGCATCGCGGAGGCCGCGCGTGAGGCGGCCCGCGCCGCGCAGCAATCGGCGACGAGTGGCGTGCCGTCGCTGCCCGTGGTGGATGGCGCCGAGACCGGTGTGGTGTTGTATCGCAACGGCCAACCCATCGCGCGTGGTGGCCAGGCGCGCGTGCCATTGTCCCCCGGACCCGATGGGGTGTTGCTCGAGCGCACGGCCTTTCACGACGCACTCCTCGCGCGTCACTCCCGCACCACCCCCGAGGGGACGACCACGGCGGTTGCCACCGTCCTGCTGTCGGCGGCGCCGCCGGCCGATCGATTCGCTCGTGCGCTCATTCCGCAGTTGACGTCGCGTGAGGTCGTGCCCTCGTTGCGTCTCGATACGCCGAGCCTCGCGTTCCCGCTCGATACGAGCGATCTGACCCGTCGCGCGGTGCGGGCGATGCCTGATACCACCACGGTGCTCGTGGTGTCCGCCGCGCCGCGGTCCCTCGAAGAAGCGGCGCTCAGTGCGCGGCAGTCGACCGGCGCGACTGCGTGAGCGCTTGCTCGTGGTGACCGTGTTGCTCGTGACGCTCGGCCTGGTACCACTGGGCGCGCTCTCGAATGTGTCGCCGTTGTTCAACGCGGCGAACTACTTCGCGCCGGTGGGTGGTCCGTTCACGGCCAACATCGCGGCGCTCACCATGGCTGCGGCGTTGTCGCTGCTGGCGCTCTTTCGTGTGCTGCGATCGACGCGCTTCGTGGCGCAACGACGGACGGCCATCGGACTGGTGCTCGGCATTGCGGCGCTCGGCCCGTTTGCGCTGCGCGATCTGGCGCGCGGGATTTCCTTTCCGCCGAGTGGCCCGAGCGTCGGGTTGTGGATGTCATGGCAACTGGCGATTGCCCTCGCTGCCGCCGGCGTTCTCGTGGCGGGGGCGAGCGTGGGGCAGGCGGTGCTCGGGCAACGCCGCGGATTGCCGTCATTCATCGCACCCACCTTGGCCGCGCTCGCGGCGCTCGCGGCGCCGCTGTTGTGGCGCGCTCCGGGTGAGTGGCCGACGTGGTATCCGGCGCTGTGGATCGCGGCCATTGGCGCGCTCGCCTTCGTGCGTCGCAGCGGTGCGCTCGTCGCGGCCGCCGCCTTTGTGGCCGGTTGCGGTGCGGTCACGCTCACCTGGGGAGCAACGACGCGCAATCGCATGCAACTCGCCGAGCGAGACGTTCCGCGACTCGGGGTGATCGATGACGGCGCGTATCCGCTGCTCGCGCGATTTCTCGAAACGCTCAGCGCACAGCGCGTCGCCCCCGATCGTGCGACGCTGCTGCGCCGGTTTGCGGAGACGGAGCTGGCGCGGGCGGGCTATCCCGCGCGTCTCGCCATCTGGCAACCTGAACAGACCGATGCGCCCACGACGTCGATCGCGCTCGCCGCGATCGGTGACAACGAGAACGTGCAGGGGCAGTTGGCCGCGCTTGTCCGCGCGGAACGGGCGGTGCAGCTGTTCGCGGCCGATGACGGCCCATTCACCATGCTGGTGGGCGCGGTGCCGTTCGCCGACAGCGCGGTGGTTACGGTTGCGGTGCCGCCGCGAACATGGTTGCTGGCGCCCGATCCGTTCGCCCGCCTGACCGGGGTCGCGGCCTCGGCCGATGGCGCGCCCCCCTACCGGTTGTCGCTCGGAGCTCCGCTCGCTGGTGTGGCCGAGTTGTCGTCGGCCGTGCAGTGGCGCCGTGACGGCACGCGCATGCTCGGTGATGCGGGCGTTGGTGGCAGTGGCGAACGTCGTCAGGCACGCGTGGAGGTGGATCTCCGCGGTCTCGAAGCGCTCGGCCCACGTGGTGCGTTGCTCGTGTTGCTCGATGTTGCCGTGGTGCTGCTCGTCTGGGGGGCGAGCGCGATGGCCGATGGTGGCCTGTGGCGATGGTTGCGTCGCCAGCAGCAACGGTGGCGACGCTCGTATCGTGCGCGCCTGTCGCTCGCCCTGCTCGGCTTCTTCCTGGCGCCCGCCGCGGCCTTCGCCGCGTGGGAGGCGTACCGCTTGCGCGAAGACGATCGCAGTGCGCGCCAGTTGCTCGTGCGTGATGCACTGCGGCGCCTCGATCAACCCCTCGGCGCGCGACCGTCGGCCGCAAACGGCTTGCTCACCACCGCGTCGCTGGCGTCGCTCGCGGAGGACGTCGGGGGGCCGCTGTTCGCGTATCGCGCGGGTCTGCTGACGCAAGCGAGCGATCCCGTGCTCGCCGACCTCGCACCGCTCGGGACGTTGTTGCCGACCGATGTCCCGACTGGTGCGGCCGCGGAACGCGTGCGTCTCGATGTCGCCGAGGCCGAAGTCTTCACCCGTGCCCTGCCACTCGCGTCGCGAACGGCGCTCGTGGGCTATCGCCCGACGTTCGGCCCCGAGGGCATGCCCCTCGTGCTCGCGACCGCCGCGCGCGGCGACGAGTTCGCACTCGATGCACGTCGGCTCGATCTCGCTGTGCTCGTGCTGTTGCTGTCCATCAGCGGCGCGCTCGCGGCGCTCTGGTTGAGCGGTGTTGCGTCCCGCGAACTCGCGCGGCCGATCGGTGCCCTGCGCGACGCCGCGCTCTCGCTCGCCAACGGACGCGCGATGCCGCCACTCGAAGCCACACCGCCCGCGGAGTTCGTCCCCGTGTTCGGCGCGTTTGCGCAGATGGCCACCGATCTCAACACGAGTCGCGCGGCACTCGAGGAAGCACAGCGACGCACCGCGGCCGTGCTGCGCGAAGTGGCGAGCGGTGTCGTGGCCATTCGCACCGATGGCACCGTGCTGCTCGCCAATCCGCGCGCGGCCGAACTGCTGCGCGCGTCGTTGCCAACCGGACGCGATGTGCTTGCCGCGAGCGAAGGCGCGTTGCCGCGC
>JALOPN010000133.1 GCA_025453875.1 Gemmatimonadaceae bacterium
GCCGTGCGCGCGACGAACTGGACGCGCGGCAGCAGACGCGGATCGAGCAGCGACGCCACCTCGCGCAGCGCGTCGGACGGACCAAGCAGCACCACGCCATCCCATCCCGCGAGGTCCGCCACCGTCAGCTGCTCCCCATGACGCCGCCGATCGGCTGGGTGCGCGAGCTGTTCGACATCCACCACGAGCAGCAGCAGGGTGTCGTTGTACGGCAGGGCGACGTGGAGATCGCGGGCATGGTCCACCACCGTCGAGGTGGCCGCGTCCGCACGCACGTCGGCCGGTGCATCACGGCAGGCAGCCGCCAGCGCCGCGGTCACGACGGCGAGCGGCGTTGTCGAGACGAGGATCCGCACATGGGGCGCCGGGGTCCAACGTGTCGCGGCGGCGGATGGAGTTGGCGGCATCGGAGCGCGAGCCTCCGGACAGACGCGTGACGAGGATCAGGATCCGCGAGCCCGCGAGCCCGCGAGCCAACACAGGGTGGAGACCGGACGCAGCGCGTGTCAAGACACCGCGGCCTGGTCCCTTTCGGCGCGTGTCCCGGGACACGCGCAGCTACCCCGCGACGCAGCGCGCGGTTCCGCGCGCCGTCATCACGTCGCTCTCACCGTCACTCCGTCAGCGGGCAACGAGAGCGCTCCGACAGGGCCCACGCCACAGCGCTTCCGCCACTCGTCGCGCCTCCACGAGTTCCCGCTCCGACAGCGAGCGCTCCTCGAGGGCCTCGATCTGCGATGTCATGACCGAGCCGCCCGTGGAATCCGTAGCGGGCTGCATGCGCAACACGCCGTCCGCACGGCTACCTTGACCACCGCTCGAATCGAACGACGCGCGAAGCAGTACGGTTCTCGCCAAGTTCCCGACGTGCTCCGAGGCGATGAGTTGCATCTCCTGTACGGTACCCAAGGAATCATAGGAGAACGCCGCCTGGCGCTCGTAGTGCACCGGACTCGCAGCCGTCGAATCCGAAGACTGCATCACTTCGATGATGTGGCCGAGCGCGCTTCGCACACTGTCGCGCCGGCTTGCGCACAGCATTCCCGCACTGAAAGGCGCAAGCGGATCATGGCTCGGTTTCGATACCGATTGGGCCACGGCAACACGGCCAGCGATCAACAGCGTGAGGGCCAGTAGCGACGACACGGACCATGCGCTCATGGCGCAGTCTCCCCGAGCCACGTTCGCGCGAACGCGCTGCCGCGCGCTGCCCGCCGGCGCAGATACCCGTCGATCGCGACCGCCACGATCATGCTGGTGGTCAGCGCGATCAGCAGGGGCAACAGTCCGCCGATCACGGTCCCGGGCGCGACGCTGCTACGCGTGACCGCCTCGGTGCCGAACACCAGCAGCAGCACAATGGGGACGCCGAGCACAGGCAGACCGGGCGCGAGGAAGATCCCGCCGATCACGCCGATGACAAGACTGCGCACGATGGCGATCAGCGGGATCGGATCCACCAGCAGCGCGAGCAGCGTGAACGGCAGCAGGATCGCCGGATACAGAAGACGGTGCTTGCTGAGTCCACCGCGCAGTGTGGTGGACTCGAAGGGAGTGAGCCGCATTGCCTGAGGGAGCTTCTGGTTGCATCAGAGAACAATCTATGACGTGCGGAACGACTCGAGGCGGTATGGCGTACACGTGCGCGGAACCAGTAAGAGCATCAAGTCACATCTTCCGATACTCGCACACCTCGACGGTTACTCCCTTGGTTCGTCCGTCAGGCCAAACCAGCGTCCACTGCTCCGGAAAGCACACCTTCTTGAAACGAGGGTCAGCTCCACCGAAGCCACGAATGAAGGGTCCAGCCGAGATCTCTCGCGTCCCTCCACATTGATACGTGTTCCATTGCCAAGCCAGAACGCCGAGCCGAATCCTGTTCGCCTTGTCCTCAGCAAATATCGTCAAGACGCTGGCAATCGATGTAACGCCCGGTGGAAAGATCTTTCCCGCTACTCCATTGAGACCTTCTGTCGCTATTGCAAAGCCAAGCATCGTTTGGATCGGCTTTGCTCGCTGCGCTCGGTACTCGAGGCGGCTCGGAACGAGCGCATTCACTACATCGCGACAAGGGTCGAGCCCGAGCGACATGGATGCCATGGACTGCCCAATCTCGCTCGACCCGTGTCGCCCGAATCCACCAAGATCGGCAGTCCGTATACGGCTCTTCGGTGATCGCGGCGCAGGTCCTCGCACTACAAGGAGCCCGGTCCGCTCGGAATCCGTCATTGCCACAGCCCGCATGGGTTCGACGCACTGAGGAGGCTCATCTGCGATCTGGGGCGCACAGACATCTCCGGGGGGAATCCAACCGCTCGCGGCAGATTCCAGCTCAGCCTCAAGAGCATCCGCTTCGATCGTGCCCTCGAAATACGTGCGCAAGGCCGCTAGCTGCTCCACATCTAGACTGACGACTTCGTTTGGAAGCTCGGTTGTCGTCAACTGTCCCGCCACCGCATCAAGAGTGTACTGGTGCCCAGTTACGTGATCAGTGATGACGAGTAGTGACCCACTTAACTGCTGATGGCCCTCGAGCCTTGGCAACGCAACCCCTCTCGGCGTGGCATCGGGTGTCGGCGCATTGACATCACTGCAGGCGCCAAGTCCCCAGATTGCTACAGCAGCGGTGACGACACGAAATCGAACGGACCTCATTGCACCTTCTCCCTCACTTTGCTTGGAGTTGATCCCGTAGAGTTTCGAGGCTCTGACGCGGTACAAATCCGAGCTTAGGGGCTGCAACACCGACATCGCAATGGGGAGAGCGGACCAGCTTGCGACATGAAATACGACATCAAACAAGCGCGAAAGCGCAGCCCGCCTGATCGTTCGCGCCCTACCGCTCCCGCAACTGCCGGCTCATCGCCTCGAGCAACGCGCGTTCATCGCGCGTCAGACTGTCCATCCCCTGCTCGGCGATCTTGTCGAGCAGCACGTCCATCGCCGCGCGCTGCGCGGTGGCCGACGACGGCACCGACGGCGCACTCGGTACGGGCACGACGTGCTGACGCGAACGCGCCACCGCCGCCTTGCTCTGCGCCACGATGTCGTCGACTTCAGGCTCGCGTTCGCGAGGCCGCGCACTGTGGCGCGGCACCGCACGCGGCGTCTCGTCGCCGTAATCGGGCGCCGGCGCGATGCGACGACGCAGTCGGTCAATGCTCTGGGCATTCGGGCCGCGCAGGTACAGCCACCCGCCGAACATACCGCCGAAGTGCGCCGCGAACGCGGTGCCTCCGCTCGCGCTGCCGTACGTCAGCAGCGCCATCACCATGCTCAACACCGCCATGAACGCCACCAGCCAGCGCACCTTCATGGGCACCACACCGAACACGTACAGCTCGTCGTCCGGCCAGCGCGACGCGTAGGCCACCGCAACACCGAGGATGGCCGCCGACGCGCCCATGAGCACGCCGCCGCCCGCCGTGAAGATCCAGTGGAAGAACCAGCCGCTCACGCCGCACCAGAGGTAGAACCACGTGAACGTGCTGCTCCCCCACGCGCGCTCCACGCGACGCCCGAACACCCACAGCATGTACATGTTGAAGGCGAGGTGCAGCAGCCCGCCGTGCACGAACATGTAGCTGCCGATCGTCCACAACCGACGCGCGTCGAGATCGCGCGCGTGGAAGCCGAGCCAGTCCGCCAGGAAGCCGTCGCGCAGGATCGTTTCCTGCAGGAACGCGAGCCCCACGCACAGGCCGATGATCCACGCCACCGCCGGCGCGCGATTGCGCGAGACTTCGTAATCGTCGGCCAGCGCGAAGGTCATGGCACCACACGGGCGCGCCCGAAGCGCGCGGGACGGAGGACGGGGCGGGGCCGTTACCGATCCGATCGATCGACGGCCAACTGCACGATGCGGTCGCAGAGCGCGGGAAACAAGAGACCCGCCGCCGCCGCGGCCTGCGGAATCAGACTGGTGGGCGTCATCCCCGGCAACGTGTTCAGCTCCAGACACCAGAGCCCGCCGTCCGGGTCCATCCGGAAGTCCACGCGCCCGTAGCCGCGGAGTCCGCAGGCGTGAAACGCCTGTCGAGCATACGTCACGAGCCGCGCCGACGTTTCCGCCGGCAGCTCGGCCACGAACTCCTGCGCCATCCCCGGCGTGTACTTGCACTCGTAGTCGTAAAGCGCCTTGGCCGGCACGATCTCGATGGCCGGCAGCACCGTGTCCCCCACGATCCCCACCGTAAGCTCGCGCCCCGGCACAAAACGTTCAATCATCACCGCGTCATCATAGCGATAAGCTTCCGCCACTGCGTCGTCGAGCCCGTCCGGCCCGTCCACGATGCTCAACCCCACCGTGCTCCCCTGACACGACGGCTTCACCACCGCCGGCCACCCCACCGCCGACGCAACGGCCGCCGAGTCCGGTCGCGTACCGCGCGGTGGTGCCATCAGCCAGGGCGCCGTCGGCACCCCGGCGTGCTGCAGCACCACCTTGCTCAGGTGCTTGTCCATGGCCAGCGCGCTCGCCAGGTGCCCACTCCCGGTGTACGGCACCCCCACCAGGTCGAGCGCCGCCTGCACCGTGCCGTCCTCCCCCTGCCCGCCGTGCAGCCCCAGCACCACGCACTCGGCGCGCTGCACCGCCGGATGCGACAGCCACTGCGACGACAGCGATCGGTGCCGCATCCCCGCGAGCTCGGCCAGCGCCGGCGGGGCCGACCCGACACCCGTCGCGAGCAGCGACGCCTCCGCCTCGCGCGACAGTTCACCGAACACGGGGTCGAAGCACGTCACCTCGTGCCCCACCTCGCGCAACGCGGCGGCCATGCGCAGCCCCGAGGAGAGTGACACATCACGTTCGGCGGAGACACCACCCAGCAGGACCGTCAGACGCATGAAGACACCGGAAGAAAGGGAGCCGACACGAGCGGCTAGAAGCGAAACGTGATGCCGAGCCCCGCATCGCCACGCGGCGTGCGCATGGGCTGCACGGCGGTGGCCACGGCGAGGATCGACGCGCCGCGCTGCGAGCGATTCGCGACGACCGAGGCTTCGATCGCCGAGAGCAGCGTGAGCGCCCCCGCCGCCGCGATCCCCGGCACGAACCAGGGGCGTTCACGCAGCACTTCGGTGTACGGCGCGGGCACTCCGTTGGGATCGGTGTAGGCGACTTCACGCTCGGTGGTGCGTGGCGTGAGCGCGGCGCCCACCGAACCGGCCACGAGCGCGAGCACGATCGTGCCACGCACCGGACGGCCCGTGTAGAACTGGCCTGCGCCCGGCAGCACGCCGCGCAGGAACGCGCCACCGCTGGAATACACGGGACGACGCAGCACGTCGATCGCGCGCGCAATCGCGAGCCGGTCCTCCACACTCGGCGCCGCGACGCGCGCGGTTTCGAGATCGGCGAGGGCCTCGGCGCGTCGTCCGGTGGCGGCGCGGGCGAGCGCCCGATTGTGCGGGCCTTCGGGTGCGGTGGGGGCGAGTCGCACGACTTCGTCGAACGCGCGCACGGCGGCTTCGTACTGACGTTCCTCGAGGAAGCCGAGGCCGAGTCGGAAGGCGACCTGCGCATCTTCGGCGCGCTGTCGCGCGTCGCCGGGCACGAGTTGTCCGAGTCGCGTGCGCACATCGCTCGCTTCACTGCCCGCAGGCGCGAGCGTGAGGTAGCGA
The DNA here is from genome assembly GCA_025453875.1 of Gemmatimonadaceae bacterium. Lineage (GTDB taxonomy): Bacteria > Gemmatimonadota > Gemmatimonadetes > Gemmatimonadales > Gemmatimonadaceae > JAABRT01. Next base: position 5,626 of record JALOPN010000133.1, read on the forward strand.
CAGTACGATCCCACGGCCGACAGCGTATCGGCGAGCGCTTCGTGCGCGCACTGCGCGCGCGAACGCATCGCGTGCGGCGGCCTGGTCACCCACGAGCGCGGCTTCCTGTCCCTGCGCTGACAATCGGCGTGCTTCGGCGGTGTTGCGTGGCGCGGTATTGTCGGTGGTGACCGGCGCGATGTCGCAGCCGGGCGCGGGTCCGGTGGTGAGCGTGCGGCGCGGTGCGAGGGTCTGCGCCGACACGGGCGTGACCCATGCGCTCAGGAGCGCGACA
>JALOPN010000134.1 GCA_025453875.1 Gemmatimonadaceae bacterium
GGTTCGCGCTGACGTTGAGCAACGCGACCACGCCGTAGTGGTACGCCGGCGAATCACCGATCATGTCATCGCATCCACTCGTAAATGTGCCGCTCGAAGTAGTCGCCGCCGTCGTACCGCACGAGCTTCTGCAGTGATGCGGACTTTTCGCCGAGAATGTACACCGTGCGGATGCGGGCTGGGCGCTCGTTGTCGCGACCGTCCTGCTCCGTGATCACGCGCACACGTCCATCGGCGAGCTGCTCGCGCGCGATCACCGTCGCGCCGCGCAGCGTGCGTCCGTCGGCGGACAGCGAGAGCGTATCGCCACTGTTGGCGTGCGGCTCATCGGCGTAGGCCATGCGGAACTCCCATCGCGTTCCTCCATCCGGCGCATCGGTGAGCCGCACCAGCAGCGGTGCCGCCTTGATCGTGGTGCTGGCCTCGGTGGTGTAGTCGCGATACGTGAGCGTACCGGTCCACCCCGGTCCCGCGATGCGGTCCACATCAGCCGCTGTGGCTCCGCTGGTCTGCGCCGCCAAGGATGATGAACACAGCGTGACAGACAGCGCGATCGGGAGGAATCGGGTGAGGTGCATGCGGAGTTGCGCGGAGACAGGGTGGGACAGTTGGATCGCCAGGCGGCGGACCCATGCGATTGGACGGTCGCCTCCGGCTGATGGTTTGTACAGGCCGCGCGCTCGCTGTGAGGCTTCGAAACTTCCGCCGATCCATCTCGGTAAGGCTCGCATGCGATCTCATGCTGGGCGCGTACTCCCGCTTCTGGTGGCCGTGATGGCCGAGCTCACCCCTCCGTCCGTGCATGCTCAGCCGTTGGATCGCGCAGCACAGGCTGGCGCAGTGATTCGGCGCCTCGACAGCACCACGCTTTCCGGGTCCAGCGCGGACTCGATCACACGACAGCTCGTGCACGAACACCAGATCGCCGGTTTGCAGGTGGCAGTTGTCAACGATGCCCAGCTCGTGTGGAGCGGTGCCTTCGGCGTCCGAGCGCGCGGTGATGGCAATGGCTCGGCGCCAGTCGGGCCGGACCTCCCGATGCAACGCTCGACGACGACGTGGGCGGCATCCATCACAAAAGCTGTCTTTGGCACCTATGTGATGCGGCTCGTGGAGCAGGGCACATTCGACCTCGATCTTCCCATCGCGCGCCAACTGGCGCAGCCACTGGATCGCTACGCGCCATATACGCAGAAGGGGGCGTTGCTTGTCCGCGATTCACTCTGGCCTCGTGTCACGCCGCGCATGCTGCTATCGCATTCATCGGGGTTGCTCAACTTCGCGACGATGGAGCCCGACGGTGTGATGCGACTGCATGACATCCCGGGTACGCGCTATCGCTACTCTGGCGAAGGGATAAACCTCCTGCAGTTCGTGATCGAACAACGATTCGGCCAGCCGCTGGATACGCTCGTGCAATCAGCGATCTTCGATCCGCTGAACATGCAGCGGACGAGCCTTAGTTTCCGCCCGCACTTCGCCGAGGATATCGCCGATCGCTTTGGGCCTGATGGACGCTTTCTCGCAAAGACACGGCGATCGCCGGCGCGCGCCGCTGGCTCGATGACGTCGACGGCCGAGGATCTTGCGACGTTCGCCATCGCCCTGCTGAACGGCCAGCTCCTGAGCGCCACCACCCGAGACGAGATGCTGCGTTCGCAGGTGCGGATCACGGCACGCACCCAGTTCGGCCCTGAGAGTCTCACCACGGATGGCCCCGAGGCAGCGCGGCTCGGCCTCGGATACGGCATGGGGTGGGGCCTGCTGACGCAGTCGCAGCACGGCCCAGCCTTCTTCAAGGAGGGCCACGGCGACGGTGCGCAGACGTACCTCTTGTGCTTCCTGCGCCAGCGCAGTTGCCTGGTCCTGCTGGCCAACAGCGACAATGGCGAGTTCTCGTTCCGTCCGCTGGTCAACGCACTCCTCGGCACGGATGACGTGCCGTGGGTATGGGAGGGCTGGACGCCCGCGCAGATTCGCGCGGCGTGGCAGAATCGGTAGACAGGAGACGCGACACGACCCTGAACGCCGCGTGAGCCGTGCCGCGGGGTTCTTGCGCATCATGAGTATGCGCCCTCTGCTCCGCCTTCGATTCGCTGCCTTCCTCGCCCTTGCCGCCTGCGGCGGGGGCGGCACCGACACCCCCGACCCGGTCGGCCCGCCCGCCGTCACCGCCGTCAGCGTGGCCCCCGCCACGCTCAACCTGCAAGGCATCGGCGCGACCGGTGCGCTCGCAGCGACCATCGCGCCAAGCACGGCAATGGCCAGCGTCACGTGGAGCACGAACAACGCGGCCGTGGCCACCGTCACTGGATCAGGGCCCTCGGCCACCGTCACCGCCGTGTCCGCCGGGACCGCGACCATCACCGCCACCTCCGGCGGGCGCTCCGGCTCGGCGACGGTCACGGTGACGTCGACGGTGCGGACGCTCACGCTGGCGACCTCGGCGTTCACGCTGGTGCCCGCGCAACCGCAACCGCTCGCGCTGACCGCGCGCGACGAGGGCGGCGCCGTGATCACCAATCCCGCGGTCACGTACACCACCTCGGCGGAGAGTGTGGCCACGGTGTCGAGTGCAGGAGTGATCACCGCGGTCGCCCCCGGAACGGCCACCATCACCGCGAGCGCCGCCAGTGCGAACGTGACGGCATCCGTCACCGTGCTCGAGGGCGGATATGTCACCGCCAGTGGTGGCACAATCACCGCGCTCGGTGGGCAGTTGCAGCTCGTCGTGCCCACAGGCGCGGTGAGTGCCCCCACGGCGCTCACGGTGCGCACGGTATCGACGCCACCGACGAATGCGCGTCTGCTGGCGAACACCGCCGTGCTCATCGAACCTGCCGTGACGTTCGCGTCACCGGCCACGCTCCGATTGCGCTACACCGTGCCGCTCGCGGCTGACGTGGTAGAGACGCAGCTTCGTCTTGCCCGACTGGACGGCTCGACGTGGCAGGAGCAGGCCGTGCGCGTGGTGGACCGCACCAACCGACGCGTGACCGCGCTCGCGAGCACGACAGGCACGTGGGCCGTGTTCGTGCCGCCGCCATCGCTGCGCAGCTTCGCGCAGCTGGCGGGACGCGAAGTCGGTACGGCCGTTTCGGCCGACGCACTGCGAAGCGATGCGACGTATCGCCAGCTGCTCGCCGCCGAGTTCAACTCGGTGACGCCGGAGAACGTGATGAAGTTCGGACCCATTCATCCCGCGCCCACCACGTACAACTTCGCCGACGCCGATTCGCTCCTGTCGTTCGCGGCCGCGCACAACATGACGGTGCACGGACACGTGCTGCTCTGGCACAATCAGCAGCCCGCGTGGCTTACCGTTGGTACCCCGACGCGCGCGTCACTGCTGGCGGCGCTGCGTGACCACATCCAGACGGTGGTGACGCGCTATGCCGGACGGATCGCGACGTGGGATGTCGCCAACGAGGTGATTGCCGACAATGGCACCGGGCTGCGCGCGTCGTTCTGGACCACCATCGCCGGCCCCGACATCATCGACTCGGCGTTCGCGTGGGCGCGTCGCGCGGATCCGAACGCAAAGCTCTATCTGAACGACTACGCGGTCGAAGCGATCGGACCCAAGTCGGACTCGATGTTCGCGCTGGCGATGCGGTTGCGCGCCGCTGGCGTACCCATTGACGGCATCGGCCTGCAGGCGCACTTCCTCGTGAACCCGCCGTCGCTCGCGCAGCAGAGTGCCAACGTGGCGCGCTTCGTGGCGGCCGGCTTTGACGTGCGGTACACCGAGCTCGATGTGCGGCTCGCCAACGGCACCGATGGACTCGCGGCCCAGGCCACGGCGTATGGCAACGCCGTGCGCGCGTGTCGCACGCAGCTCCGCTGTCGCGCGGTGACGGTGTGGGGCTTCACCGACCGGTACTCGTGGATCCCGGGCGCCTTCCCCGGATTCGGCCGAGGGCATCTGTGGGACGACGTGTTCGCACCCAAGCCAGCGTACACCGGGTTCCGGGACGCGTGGGCGGTGCCGTGATTCGCACGCGGTCGATGGCGTCGCTGCAGGATCCGCCGTGTACGAGGCGACCGCTTGGGTGTGCGACCCCATGGGTGTCGGCGTCTCCAAGCGGGCTTCATGATCTACTAAGCACATAGTTGACAGCCGGGTGCATCAGGCGCATTGTTACTACGAACATAGTATTCAAGGGCGACGGACCGCTGTTCGCGCACGTGTACACGCTTCGACGCCCGCCCACGACCGAGGAAGCGAATGCCACGATCCACCACCGGCGCTCGCGCGCCGCTGCTCGTGGGCGCCCTGCTGTCCGCCACGTCGCCCACCGTCTCCGCGCAGCCGCCGGCGCGCGTGACCGGTACGGCCGAGCTCACCGCCGTGGCGCTGCCGCCCCTCATCGGGGCGCCGTCCCATTTCGTGGGCCAGGGGGATCGCCTGATCCTCGTCGACTACAGCGACATGTCCGTGCACTGGGCCGACGCCGAGGGGCGGTGGCTCGGCGCGCTCCGCAGGGTTGGCGGTGGTCCTGGCGAGTTGCGCGAGATCGCCGGCGTGCAGTTCGCCCCGGAGGGGCAGGTGTGGATCAGCGATGGCGCGAACAGTCGCGTGTCAGTGCGCAATCGTCGCGACCTGTCGGTGATTGACGAGTTCCGCGTGGACGAGCCGCTGCGCAGCGTCGTGCCGGCGCGTGGTGGGGCGAGCCTGCTGGCGGTACCGAACGGCGTGCAGCAGATGGCGGTGGTGATCGCCCGCACCGGATCGCAGCGGCGCGCCGTCGCCTTTTCGCCCGCCCTGGCGTCGATCAACCCGATCGCGCGCGAACGCTACCACGTGCGCATCTCGGACTCCCTCAGCGTGCTCCAGTTGCGCTGGCTCGATGTGCGCGTCGGCCTCGCCATGAGTGGTGACCTTCGGTACACCGCGATCGGCGATCCGACGCCACCGGAGATCGTCGCGATGAAGCTCGACGACCGCGGGTCCGTCGGGTATCGCATTGCGACGGAGCAGAAGGAGTTCGCGGTGGCCGCAGCCGCCACCGGCGACACCCTGCTCGTCATTCGGGGCAGTCAGGATCCGCGCGACCATGAACGGCTCATCGCCCGCTACGACGCGCGCACCGGTCGGCTCATCGACTACGTGCGACTGGCGCGTTCGGTGCAACGGATCGCCGCGACGGCGGCGGGCGTCTTCGTAATCGGCGAGACAGACGACGGGTTCGCGATGTACCGCGTCGGGTTTCCACGACGATAGCAGCGAGCTCCCACGTCGGTGCGCATGCGGGAGCGGCTGTCTGTCCTTGCAAAAAGGATAGAAACCTGACATTGTATCCCTTTCGAGCGGATAGATGATCGCAACCTGTCCTTCAACGCCTCCACCATGGCGGACCAGTCGACCATCTCGCGCGACCGGTTGCGCGAGAAGCTGACGGAATCCATGAACGCGCCGATTCCTGTGCGAACGGCGCGGGATGTCCGTGTGCCGGGCATTCCCGGCAAGGCGCTCGCGGTGGTGGGGGTGCGCCGGGGTGGCAAGACGTCATTCCTCCAGCGGCGGATGGCCGACCAGCTCGCCGCTGGTCGGTCGCGGGAGTCGCAGCTGCTGCTGGAGCTCGAGGACGAACGGCTCGCCGGCATGTCCGCTGCCGACCTCGGCTGGATCGTCGACGAGCACACCCGGCGCTATCGCCACCTCGCCTGTCCCTGTACCTCGACGAAGTGCAGGTCGTCCCGCGTTGGGAAACGCTCGTCCATCGACTGCTGGCCGCCGGCGATGTGGAGATCGCGGTGTCCGGCTCGTCGGCCAAGCTGTTGAGTCGCGAAGTGGCCACGTCGCTGCGCGGACGGGCGATGGAGATCCTCATTCATCCCTTCTCATTTCGCGAGACGCTCCGTCATGCGGGTAGCGAGCCATCGCGTCCGTGGGTGGAGTTGGCGAACGCCGATCGTGCGGGGATCGATCTGGCGCTGCAGCGGTATCTCGCGGTCGGCGGCTTTCCCGAGGCGCAGCGCGCCGACGCGCTCGATCGCGCGGACCTGCTCACCGGCTACGTGGACACGATGGTCCTGCGTGACGTGATCGAGCGACACGGTGTCACCAACGTGCGCGCCTTGCGGTGGCTGCAGCGACACTTGCTGGCCACGCCCGGTGGCAGCGTGTCGGTCAACCGGCTC